>JANYIO010000192.1 GCA_025362015.1 Gammaproteobacteria bacterium
GTGCGAGAAAACTGAGCTGTTGTGTGTGCGGGGAATCTTGCTGCATAAATACTCCAATCGATTTTCGACCAGCTTTGGTAGGAGAAAACGCTGAAACTGGTCGAAATTATTACACAAATCGAGTGGTTATTCCATTAAAAAACAATGTGTTATTAGTTTTTCAGGGGCGACTACGTAGTGCCTAACCAATTAACTATTTGGCCGGCGGCTAGTGCACCCGAATCGCTAATGTTTATTTTTTATGGCGTGGCCTTGGTATTGCCAACTATTATGTTGTATACAATTTTTTCGTACAGAATATTTCGGGGTAAAGCAACTCAGCTCAAATACTATTAAGCTTATGGTGTACTGTCAGTTTGCAATAAGAAATTATTGACTGTACTTAAAAACGCTTTCGGTTCATCTATCATTGACATATGTGCTGCATTTTTAATGACGCTGATACTGGCGTTTGGCATTTGTTGTTGATATTTATACACGGTACTTTCTTGTACTTCATCAAACTCACCGACTAAAAACAGGGTGGGGATTTTTATCTGCGCCAAGTCTTTAGCAGCATTAAAACTTTTCAAATTTCCTGATGCAAAAAATTCAGAATCGCCCCACATGGTTTCATAAATGGTTTGATTCCACGCGCTGTCTTTGCAATTCTCTGCATCTTTCTGCGGATGATGAAAAAGAAAAAGTTTATAAAATTCATTGCCGGCATCTTGATATTCATTCGATGCGGTTGTGCCTGCTAGTTCATGTTTATGCATAATAGCTTGAGTTGCTGGCGATAGTTGTCTCCGTAGCTCATTGGTATCCTTAACCCAATCTGCAGTGCTCAAATAGGGCCCTACAAAAATAACAGATGCTATGCCCTCGGTGCCTTTATCCAATAAATATTGCCCGGCAATGGCGGCACCCCACGAGTGTGCTAACAAATGTACTTTTTGCAGATGCAGGGTTTTGCGAACAGTATCCAGTTCTTCTACAAAACGATCTATTTGCCAGAGTGATAAATCATCCGGCTGTTCAGATTTTCCTGCGCCAAGTTGATCGTAAAAAATAATTTTGCGGTTTTTGCCAAGCTGACTCAACGCAGAGAAACTGCATGAGCTTCCACCAGGCCCGCCGTGAATTAACAACAAAGGTATTTTGTTACCGTCTCCTTTGATTTTGTACCAGACGGAACCACCCGTAACTTTAATAAAACCTTCATTGGGTAAGCGAGATTCTGCATGGCTACACTGCGCAATGAATGCGAAGCAAAAAAATAACCCCCTTAGCCTAGTGGAAAACTGCATGAAACCACCTGCAAATAATTTGCGTTGCTGTCAATTTCAATAATTAGACCTTGGTCGGGGAAAATCGTTGCGTTAAAACCTCGTCTTTAAAAAAGTGCTGCTTTAAAAATCACTGTTTAAAACATCGCTACTGTAAAGGGTAGGTGTAATAAGTCCGATTGTACAATTTATAGGCATAAAAAAAGCCCCTTGTGAGGGCTTCTTTTAGTTACAGAATTCTTTAAAAGGAAGTGGCGGACCGGACGGGGCTCGAACCCGCGACCTCCGGCGTGACAGGCCGGCATTCTAACCGGCTGAACTACCGGTCCGCAAAACTTGAAACAACGTTTACCTATGGGTAAATGTGGTGGGCGGTACAAGACTCGAACTTGTGACCCATGCCTTGTAAGGGCATTGCTCTACCAACTGAGCTAACCGCCCGATCAGGTGAGGCGCATTCTAATGATATGAAGAGGTAGGTCAACTTATTTTTTAAGGAATGCTTTGTTTTTGTTAAAAAATTACTATTTTGATTAAATAACAAGCGCTTACGTTGTTTTTCTATGCAGCTCTTTACTCGGCCCTCACGAGATCCTTATCCTGCGCGTAAATTTTTACCTGCCTTCGCTACAGTTGATATACTCCGCGTCTGAATTTTTATAAGGTGGCCTATGCGTTCTCAAATTAAGTTAATGACTTTCTTAGCTGCTGTCCTATTGATGTTTTTTACGCTGAGTTTGCCCGCGTATTCGGCGATTGAAGCGCATTCATTTGATACTGATTTACAGCGTGAACGTTATCAGAGTTTTATTGAAGAGATGCGTTGCCCTAAATGTCAAAATCAAAATTTGGCAGGGAGTGATTCGCCCATTTCAGCCGATTTGCGCCGCGAGTTGTATGAAATGATTAAAGAGGGGAAGGCGGATAAGGAAATTATTGATTTTATGGTGGCCCGTTATGGCGATTTTATTTTGTATCGTCCACGTGTAACACCCGTTACCTATGTGCTCTGGGCGGCCCCCGTTGTGTTGTTAACTGCGGGTATTATTGTATTGCTGATCATGTTGCGGCAACGTCGGCGGTTAGCGTTGATGCAATCGAGTAGTGCGCTTACAGATGAAGAACAAGCACGCTTGAACGCGTTATTAGTAGATAAGAAAATTGAAGAAAAAACTAGCTCAGCAAACACAAGCTCTGCAAAAACCAAAGCTATAAAAAATAACGTGAAAAACAATAATCTAAAAGATAATCAGGAGCCGCATTAATGTTATCGCTTTTGTTAGCTATCGCTGTTTTAAGTTTAATGGCCGTTATGTTTATGGCGTGGCCGCTCTGGCATTATCGTCATACCGTTTTAAAAACATCTGTTGTGAGTGATGCAGAATTAAATGCGCGACTTGCTGAAAATGTGCGTTTGTTTCGCGAGCATCTTGCTGAGTTGGAAAATAATTTTGCTGCGCAGGCGATAGGAGCTGAGCAATTTGCACAGCTAAAATTGGAGCTGGAACGTAATTTGTTAGATGACGAAACAAGTTTACGTGAAGGTAATAGCAAAGCGTCTTCGTTTATAGGAATAAAAACCGCGGCACTTTTTTCTGCGTTTCTGTTAATCGCAGGTGGGTTTCTTTACCATAAATTAGGCAGTGCTGATGATGTGGCCGTACAAGTATTGCAGCAACAAAAACTGCAGCTGGATTATCAGGATATGGTGCAAAACCGCGATCCGGACCCAGCGCGTACACAAGCTTTAATTGTTGAATACAAAGCACGTTTGAATGCAAAACCTAACAACTTGCAATATTGGTTTTTGTTGGCGCGAGCACAAATGGAAGTATCAAATTTTAGTGAGGCCGCGAAATCTTATCAGCAAGTGCTAGAGCGCGATCCACAATCATCCATGATTATGGCTGAGTTGGCGCAAGCCATGTTTTTGCGCGACGGCAATAGAATGAGCCCGCCGATTGCTGATCTCGCGAAAAACACGTTAACGCTAGATCCAAAAAATACTTTGGCTTTAGGTCTGGCAGGCATTAGTTCATTTAGCAAAAAGAATTACCGTGAGGCTATTAGTTATTGGCAAAGAACGGTGGATATCGTGGGTGCAGAATCGGCTGGTGGGAAATCACTCACAGAGGGAATTGATCGTGCCAAGCAACAATTTGTTGCTGAAGGCGGCAAGCTGGAAGAGTTAACGGCCAAGTCTGCTTACGCAGTACACCTGCTGGTGAGTTTGGGCGACAAAGTAAAAGCAAAACCCGATCAAATCGTATTTATCTATGCTCGGGCATGGCAAGGCTCACCTATGCCATTGGCGATTACCCGCATAAAAGTATCCGAATTGCCTAAGCTAGTGACACTCGATGAAACCATGGCAATGTCGCCTATGGCAACGCTCGCAAATACACCGAATATCGAAGTTGTTGCGCGCGTTTCTTCCGATGCTACCGCGCAAACTAAAGTAGGGGATTGGCAAATCAAACAAGGGCCAATTTCAATGAAAGCTATTCCAGAAAAAATTGAATTGAAAATTAATGAGCAAGTACAAACTCTGGAAGCCAAGCCATAAAAAAGCGGACTGGGGTTGTTAGCTTGTTTGGC
>JANYIO010000193.1 GCA_025362015.1 Gammaproteobacteria bacterium
TTCTAATATTCTCAGCAAACAAAATGCATCACAAAATGCAGTAGTACATTCAGATTTATTACAAGAAGATGCCGAGAGAAATTTGGCGCGCGCAATCAGTGCCAAAACACAATTGGTAACCCCGCTCTTTGACAAACGTGAGTATACAAAGGCGCTTGCAGCGCTAGCCGACTTACAACAACCCGTCGATGCATTTTTTGATAGCGTTATGGTGATGTGTGAAGATCAAGCGCTGCAACAGAACCGTTTGGCCTTATTGCAACAATTGCGCGGACTCTTTTTAGAAGTGGCGGATATTTCGTATTTAGTACCGACAAAAAATTAAACGGAGATTGCGATGCCCAGTATTTCTATGTTCTACGGCGTTATCATTTACATGTATTTTTTTGATAACAAAAAACACAATCAGCCGCATCTACATGCCGAATACGGGGAGCATAGTATTGTGCTTTCCATTCCAGATGGGACGATGCTAAATGGTTCGCTACCGGCGAAACAACTGAAAATGGTACAAGCATGGATAGCCATTCATGAAGAAGAATTAATGGCTGACTGGAAGTTAGCTATTCAAGGCCAAGAACTTTTTAGAATAGATCCATTGAAATAGGTGACTTATGTTACGCGTAGAATCTATTGAGTGCCTTCAGGACTTTCAATTAAAGGCCAAGTTATCAAACGGCGCTGAAGGTTGCTTTGATGTTAAACCTTATCTCGATAAAGGTATTTTTACTGAATTGAAAAACCAAGAATATTTTCACTCAGTGAAAATTAATTTTGCAGGAATTTTCTGGCCTCACGGGCAAGACTTTAGCGCCGACACACTAGAATTTGAGTTGAAAAAAATATAATGAAACTAATCATCCTCGACCGCGACGGTGTTATAAATCACGACCGCGACGACTATGTAAAATCCGCTGACGAATGCGTGCCTATTTCAGGCAGTATCGAAGCCATCGCACGCTTACATCAAGCTGGCTTCATAGTCGTAGTCGCCACCAATCAATCAGGCCTGGCGCGTGAAAAATTTGACCTCGATGATCTTGAAGCTATGCACGCCAAGCTCACACAATTAATTGAAGAGCAAGGTGGTGAATTAGGTGCAATTTTTTATTGCCCGCACGCACCAGAAGATAAATGTAAATGCCGCAAACCTTTGCCCGGTTTAGTAGATGCTATTGAAGCGGAATTTAATATTTCTGCTGAAGGTAGCTATTTTATCGGCGACAGCTTGCGTGATTTGCAAGCAGGCATCTTAAAGGGCTGCAAACCCGCGCTGGTAAAAACTGGCAATGGCTTAAAAACACTAACGCAACTAGCGGACGCAAATTTGCAAACCGATACACCCCTGTTAAAACTGGAACAAATCCATGTGTTTGCAGATTTAGCCGCAGCAGCAGATTTTATTATCGCAAATCATATTGAGAATTAATGTGCTCTATTTTCGCAGCTTTTTATTTATCTTAGGCCATACTATTACAGGTATTATTGCAGGCACTATTGCCGTCATTATTTGGCCTATTTTTCCCTATCGCTGGCGCTGGCGAATAGTGACTAGCTGGAATAGATTTGTAATGTTCTGGTTATGGGCCTGTTGCGGCATTCGCATTAATATTATTGGTCAGCGTCATATCGATAAATATCCCTGCGTTATTTTAGCCAAACATCAAAGCACTTGGGAAACCATGTTTCTGCAATATTATTTTGGCCCTGTGTGTATCATTCTAAAAAAAGAATTATTACGAATTCCCTTTTTTGGTTGGGGGCTTGCAAGTATTCGCTCTATTGCAATTGATCGTAAAAACCCGATACAAGCACTTAAGGATGTCAAAGGCAAAGGCCTTGAGCGCCTCAAAGATGGCATAAACGTTTTAGTTTTTCCTGAAGGAACTCGTGTACCACTTGATACTGTAGGCAACTATGCACGCAGTGGTGCGGATATGGCGGCGAGCGCAGGCGCACCGATAATTGCTGTCGCCCACAACGCAGCCGAATGCTGGCCCAATAAACAATTTTTAAAATACCCAGGCACGATTACGGTGGTGTTAAGTGAGCCGATAGAAACAACAGGCAAGGATCGCAAAGAATTAACAGAAGAAGTTAAAAACTGGATTGAATTGCAAATCAGCCAAATGCCATCTGCGCGTAATGATGGCCAGCGCCCTTGGCGTAAATAAATATAAACGTCGTATTCTGAGATTTTTTGCCCCATAAAAAAACGCCGCACAGATAGTTTCTGAGCGGCGTTTTTCATGAAACAAAAAACTAAAATCTATCCCGCAAAAGATAGAAAGAAAAACGTTACATGCAACACAATCAAAACACTAAATGCAGTAACTTGTTGCCGTGGGCTTAGTATGACCATGGTTATACCTATTATTATTTTCAGGATTATTACTAGTTGTGGCTGCCTTTGTTTCTTATGCATTCATAAAGCTACAAAAAGCCCAGCCAATAAAAGGAAAGTCCTATAACCTGTGATATTTGTATCATTTTCTGGCGCATTAACACAACTTTTTGTTTTTAGTTTAATTATCTTTAGTTAATCTACACACTAATCTGTGGTTGTATTGAGTAAAATGTTACTTTTAGTAAATTGTTACCCATTAAAACCCCTGACATTACACTTATAGAGATGCTGAATAAATGAATATTTTAGCCAATACCTTTATCGCCATTATCGCCATCCTGCATATTTATATTTGTGTACTAGAAATGTTTTTATGGGACAAGCCCATAGGACTAAAAGCATTCGGACAAACCAAAGAAGCTGCTGCCACATCAAAAGTGTTAGCAGCAAATCAGGGGTTGTATAACGGCTTTTTAGCCGCGGGATTATTTTGGGGGTTGTATCTGGGAGCTGCCGGCGCAGATATAAAAATATTTTTCCTGGGCTGTATTTTTATCGCAGGGGTGTACGGTGGCCTCACTGCGAAACGGAAAATTTTATTTATTCAAGCGGCCCCCGCGGCCATAGGTTTGCTATTACAGCTGCTACTGTAAAGTAGAATAACAATCTCAAGAGGTTTTCGGCCAGCAAATTACTGCTCTGGCACCACTTAATTGCTCCGGCGGTGCAAAAAAAGCATCGCCCCGATGCCATTTCATAATGCGCTTAACAATTGCAAGGCCCAGCCCGAAACCTCCGGTGGAGCTATTGGGTTCCGCACTATAGAGCCTTACAAAAGAATCAAATACTCGCTGCCTTTCCGACTCAGGAATGCCTGAACCATCATCTTCTATAAAAATTCGATATTCAGTAGCAGTTTGCTCTAAACCAATGCAGATACTGGTCTGCGCATAACGGGCCGCATTATTCATTAAGTTTTGCAGTACGGTTTCGATGAGCTTCCACTCACAACAAAAAACTGCACTGCCGGAATAATCAATAATATCTACCGTTATATTACGCGGATTATTGCGTGCAAAACGCTTGCATATGTCAGTCAATAAGGCGCGCATATGGCCTTCACATTGCTGCAATTGTTCTGAGTTTTGTTCAAAACCTGCATACATGAGCAGCGAACCTATCAACGATTCCATTTCATTAATATCTTGCGCGATACTCAAGTGTTGTTTCTGAATTTTTTCAGGATGCGTTTGCGCGTCTAACATAGCCATTGCAAATTTCATGCGCGCTAAAGGCGTACGCAATTCGTGCGAAACTGCGTTAGTCATATCGCGATGTGAAGCTATCAAATCGCGCAAACGCTGCGCCATATGATTAAACTCACGCGCGAGTGGATAAAGAGTAGAGGCGGATGAAATACGCAAAGTTTCTGGAACAGCATCTTTGCCCAAGGTACGCGTTTGTTTTTCAAGTTTTTTTACATCGCGTGACAATGGCCAAACCCATAAAAAAATTACCAGCGCCATGCCAACATAAAAAATAATGAGCAAAATTTTATACAGAGGCGATTCGAGCACATGGTTTTTAGCAACGCTAAGCATTAGCACTTTATCTTGCTGCGGCAAACGCTTATACCAGATCATAGCATCGGCACTACCTGCCGCAACAATAGCATCTGCCTGCATAAGATTGATGCGAGAAGACTCAACCAGATCATCGCGCGATAATAGTTGAATGTCCACTTCGAGTACTTTAGAAAGATTTTGTAAATATTCCGCGCGCTGATTTTCTTGCGAACCAAACTTATCTTGAAAGCTAAGTTTATCTTCAAGCAAGTAAAATATCGTTTTTATTTCGGGTGTGATCGTTGGTTCAGGCGCGAGAGTTTCCCAAAATTGATTTAAACCCCAGCCCATTACGACAACGGATACCACGATTGTCGAATAGAGAGAAATAAAAGCACGGTTCACAGGTTATTCCTCGTATTTATTTCTACACATTATTTCTACACATTATTTTTTTCAATTTTTATTGATATATTCAGAATGTCTGCATCACCAAGCCTCGGCAACAAACAAATACCCTTTACCCCAAATAGTTTTTATGCGTGTAGGCGTTTCGGAGTTATCATTCAACTTTTTACGCAATTGTGAAATACGTACATCAATTGTTCTATCTAAACCATCGTATTCACGATTGTAAATATAATTAAATAAAAATTCGCGACTGAGTATTTGTCCTGCCTGAGCAGCTAAACTTATTAGTAAATCGTATTCATGACTGGAAAGATAAATTTCATCGCCTGCAAGCAATACCTTGCGGGCACTGGGCTGAATAGATAATTGCCCAAACACTATTGTTTCCTGCTCGCGTGAATCTTGCTGATAATAGCGACGCATCAGCGCACGAATACGTGCCAATAATACCCGAGGTTCTGCTGGCTTTATAACATAGTCATCTGCACCATACTCCAAGCCTAACACTTGATCGAGATCGCTATCGCGCGCCGTTAACATTAATATCGGGCCCTTAAAGCTGGGTCGTAACTCTTTGCAAAGCGTTAAACCGTCTTTGCCTGGCAACATCAAATCCAAAACGATAAGTACCGGGTTGACATTTTGCACCTGGCGCATCACCCGGTTGCCGTTGCCTTCAATCACGACTTGAAATTCATTGGCCTCTAAAAACTCTTTGACCAATAACGCTAGGCGACGATCATCTTCCACCAGCAAAATAAGATTATTGTGCAACATAGAATGTCCAGGAAAAAATTACGAAAATCAGCTAGGTGCGACTAAAAAAAACTCCAGGGATTGCGTCGCTCTTTGCGATATTTTTTATCGTTATACACCACTCGGAAACGCTGATCACTCAAAGGTTTTTGTGTGGCATTTTCACGCAATTGAAAATCAGTAGACACACTCGCGGTCAACTCAAATTGATATTCGCCTTGTGTAGCATTTTCCCAACAACGCAGCGGTTGTACTTTATCGCTTTGATATAAACACAAAGAGCGCGCCTCTGCCGCTGACCATTTTACCGTTAATTCGTCATGACAAACTTCTTCACCCGCAGCGAGCACACAAAGACGCGGCTTAATAGAAAATTGAATCAAGGGTAAATTAATTTCATCTGCAATAACACTTCTGCCCGCCAGTATTGACATCAGCAGAATAAAATTCATTGCCCTCCGTTGCCTTATTTTTCGCGCAGGACTTCGTTTGTTTCTTATTGGAACTGTGCCATTAAAAATGGTACACCCCCCCGACAAACGCCGTAATGACTTTATCATCCTTAACTAGAGGGCTGGCACTAATTGCCGTTGGCAGTTGGCGATAAGACGTAAAAAAGCGCAGATCCCAATCTTCTGTGACTTTGTAATTCCAATCAAAACGCGCCAGGGTAGATATGCCACTGCTCGCAGTGTAAATGCTAGCAGCATCGGTTTCCTGCGCACTCAGACCATAATAATAATTAATCACCGCCGAATCCTGCCAATTAGCCCCCACAGCAAGACTCAATCTATGCTTACCTTTTTGCCAATGCTTTGCGAGCGTGAGGCGAATCTCATCGCCATCGTGAACACCGGTAATGTCGTGCACGACTTGTGCTTGAAAATCAATTTGATTAAGTGTCAGGCTGTACTCTAATCCAGCCAATCCGGCAGTGCGCCTGGTATGCAAATCTCGCCAGGATGCAACTTTTGCCTGAGGGCCTTCACTGCCAGGATTATTCCCATTATTCGCCAAAACAACATCACCAACTTTTTGTATATTATTTATTGTGAAGCCCTGACTATCGAAAAAATAATTACCGGGATGGTTATTATAGAAATAAATCGGATCATAACTTGGCGTCATAAATAGGTTGAGTTGCTGCCATTCACTTTCCAATAAAATAAATCCGACATCCAAATTTTGAATAAAGAAATGTTCCCCGGTGTAACTGATTTGCGGAATTAAGATGAGCGGAATATTCTTCGAATCCACCAGTGGATTCGTACGTGCCCCCAACCCCACGCCCATGCTCAATTGCCAGCGACCGACCTCATCACAATCATCGCCCCCTAGTTCACAGCGGTCCTCAGCTTTTGCTAAAACAGTAATACAAAAGCTCAGGCAGAAGCACAGATCTAATAAAATTTTCAAATATTTATGCATAAAATTTCTGCGCATTAATTTGTGTTAATAACAAGCCTGTTTCAATGTTCAATGGCTAGCAATCCAGGTGCTTATAATATCGCGCAATCTATTCATGGGTTGTAATGATTTGTAGTGCGCCATTTTTTTCACGGCAAAACTATACAGTTACAAAAGGATCATCAATTCATAGCCGCTTTACAAATTATTACAAATTTACGCAATTGCATAACAACTTTAAAAGTTTACTCACTTTAGTATGGCTGCACACCCAGCATGACCATACGTCCAAGTTTTGCTACATAAATAAGCTTCGTTACTTTCACCCTTTAAAGGATATACACTATGAACTTCACTTTACGATACCTGCTCCTCTGCCTGCCGCTCGCCGCCTGTGGTGGTGGCTCAACGCATGATTCAGATACAAATACAAAGAAAGCTGATTACTCTCAATTGTCTGAGCAGCATCTGGAGCCAGGCTCACTGCGCCAGGCATCCGCAACCGAACTTGAACAACTACTCAAAAATGGTTTACGTGTTTCACTCAAAAATAATCAAAACTTTGATACGCTCGTTCGCGCAGCCTCCGTTAACAATACTGCAGACGATGTAAAAACTGAAGCCGGTGGCCATTCAATCACCAACGTACAAGTACAAGGAGTTGATGAAGCCGACAGTGTAAAATACGATGGCCACTATATTTATTTAGCTACTCCTACGCTCTTTACCGATACAGGTGCTACAACCAGCATTAAGATTTTTGCAACAGATACTGCTACAGCAAAAGCAACTGAAGTCAGCACCACCAATTTAGATACAACATATTGGGGAGATATTTCTGAGCTGTATCTCGTGAGCAATGAGCAAGCCACAACAAGCTTGGCGACACTACGCCGCTCATGGAATTATATCGCACTCATGAACACCGACGTTCGTGTAGCGGACAGCAGTATATGGTGGCCTCACTCTATGAAGCAGGGCATCGATATTCGACTTTATGATGTTCGCTCACCCGCCTCACTGAGTAAATCATGGTCGCTCAGTATTGATGGCAATCTGCTCAGCAGCCGTAAAATTGGCAATAAGCTCTATATTGTTAGCAGCTTTATCCCCAGCATTGAAACATTGGATTACAGTGATGGCACAGATTCAAGTAACGCTGCAAAAAGCGACGCACGAATTCGCAATGAAAATTTAATTGCTGATACACGCATTGAAAAATTATTACCTGAATATGTAATTAATGATGGCAACCCACAACCACTCATCAGTAGCTCCGGCTGTTTAATCCCTGTGCATACCGATAAAAATCAGGGGTCCTTGAATATTATCAATATCACTACCGTTGATTTAAACACTCAGCAGCTGCTTAACTCCGAATGTATCAGTAGCAATGTCGATGGTATTTATACATCGCTCAACAATGTGTATCTCGGTGGTTCAGACCATACAAATTGGAACGACGGGATAGATTGGAACGACTGGAAAAGTTTTACCCTGATTCACAAATTTGCACTTGTAGATTCCGGCGTAACATATCAAGCCAGCGGCTCTGTTGAAGGCATTTTGGGATGGAATCAGCCTTCCTTCCGTATGGACGAATACAATGACTACTTGCGAATAGTGACGACTGATTACGGTAATTTTACTGAACCTAAACATCTCTTAAACGTACTGCACAAAGTCACGGGCCGAAGTGAGCTGGAAGTTGTTGCACACTTACCCAACGCTGCTCACCCCGAACCCATCGGCAAACCAAAGGAAGACATTTATAGCGTACGCTTTCACGGCGCCAAGGCATATGTTGTGACTTTTGAACGTAAAGACCCGCTTTATGTTTTGGATCTTGCGACAGCAACAGATCCAAAGCTTGCGGGGCGATTGGAAATCCCCGGATTTGCAACCTATTTGCACCCAGTGGGGGAAAACTATTTATTTTCCCTTGGCATGGAAACCGATACGAACGGGTTGCAAACCGGCGTGAAAGCATCACTCTATGATATTCGTGATATGACCAAACCAACGTTAATTAATGCAATAGTTTTCGGTAACTCAGGTAGCTGGAGCAGTGCGCTTTATGATTATCGCGCCATTTCATTTCTGCAAGCGAGCAACGATCAGTTACGCATTGCCTTTCCAATGACTGAAATAATAGAAGCCAATCCAACCGATCTTCTTATCAATGAAACGCATCCTGGTTTAAAATTATTTGAAATCAATGGACTAACTCAACATGCAGCGTCGCTTGATTTTGCAGGAGAAGTTATTGATGAACCAGCAGCATCCGGTGACAGCATATTCCGGAACGGCAACGAACGTGGCATCTTGCATGATAATGCTGCTTTCTACGTGCATGGCGCGACAGTCAATGGCAAAAAATGGCGGATGACAGCCCCTTAAAATATTTAACATCACTCATAAAAAACGCCTCATTGTTTTAAGCACTGAGGCGTTTTTTATGGCTATCAGTTTTGCCCCGCCCTACGCCTAACATTGTAGCACCGAGCATTGCTAGAGAAGTCTCCCGGAACCCGTTAGAATGAGGCCATTTTTACAAATCCATTGTTTTTTACAAACCATTGTCTTTTACAAACCTTTGTCCTCAGTTGGGAATACTCATCCTTATGCCTACTTTCAAAAAATCTCTCGTTTTGATAATCCTCGACGGTTTCGGCTATTCCGAAAAAACCAAATACAATGCGGTAGCTGCGGCGCATAAACCCGTGTTTGATAAACTATGGAAGAACAATGCTAAAAGTTTGATTGAAACCTCCGGCATGGCAGTAGGCTTGCCCGAGGGTCAAATGGGTAACAGCGAAGTTGGCCATATGTCGCTCGGCGCCGGACGCGTGGTTTATCAAAACTTTACACGGATTAATAAAGCAATTGTTGATGGCGATTTTTTTACCAACACCGTCTACCTGAAGGCCATTGATAGCGCCATTACGACGGGTAAAGCCGTACACATTATGGGCTTGTTATCAGACGGAGGTGTTCACAGCCATCAAGACCACATATACGCGATAATGAAAATGGCCGCACAACGTGGCGCCAAGGAAATTTATTTACACGCTTTTTTAGATGGCCGCGACACGCCACCCCGCAGTGCCCAAGCCTCGCTACAACAAGCCGAAGATTTATTCAAAACACTGGGAGTTGGCCGCGTAGCCTCGATTGTTGGCCGTTACTTTGCGCTCGACCGCGACAATCGTTGGGATAGAGTTAAACAAGCCTATGATGTGATGGTGACAGGCGATGCAGAATTCGATGCGCTTACAGCGGTCGAAGGTTTGCAAGCCGCTTATGCTCGCGGCGAAAATGATGAGTTCGTAAAAGCCACCGTAATCTGCGGCGAAGAACAAGAAGTTGCCACCATTAACGACGGCGACTCAGTAATTTTTATGAACTTTCGCCCCGACCGCGCCCGCGAAATTACACATGCACTGATCGACGCAGCGTTCACTGGTTTTGCGCGTGAATTACATCCTGAAATTGCACAATTTGTACAAACTACTGAATATGCTTCCAGCATCAAAGCACCTATCGCATTCCTGCCCGAAGACTTAACCAATTCTTTTGGCGATTATCTTTCGCAGCTCGGCAAAACACAATTGCGTATCGCTGAAACAGAAAAGTATGCGCACGTTACTTTCTTTTTTAACTGCGGAAATGAAACAGTTTACCCCGGTGAAGATCGTATTTTAGTGCCATCACCTCAAGTAGCTACTTATGATTTGCAACCGGAAATGAATGCACCTATTGTTACTGATAAATTGGTCGAAGCGATTGAATCTGGCAAATATGATGCGATAATTTGCAATTATGCCAACTGCGATATGGTTGGGCACTCGGGAATAATGGAGGCTGCCACTAAAGCTGTTGAGGCGATTGATATTTGCCTGGGTCGCGTATTGGCAGCAGTTGAAAAAGTTGGCGGGGAAGCATTAATTACCGCTGATCATGGCAATGTTGAAGAAATGTTCGATGAAGCAACAGGCCAAGCCAATACGCAACACTCTACTTTGCCAGTGCCTTTTATTTTTTGCAGCGCGCGCAAAGGTACTATCGCAAACGGTGGCTCATTGGCCGATGTTGCGCCTACCATGTTACATTTAATGGGTTTGCCACAACCTGCTGAAATGACGGGTAGAAATTTAATTACACTGTTGGATTAATTACTGTCGGATTAATTGTCGATACGCAACTTATTGCGCCACAACATTTATGTTAGCAACAAAATATTTGCCTCAATAATGTTGCTTTAACAAAATATTGCTTTAAGAAGTAGGTGCAATAAATCGCTCATTACACAGTAAAACCTTCACTGGAAAAACTTATGCTACTGCGCAAATTTATATTAACACCACTGCTAACAACGGTGTTTTTATCTGCATCATTATTGCTTTCGCCTGCGGTTATGTCAGATGACAAAGCTGAGATGGAAAAATTGCAGAAAGAAATTGCTGAGATGCAAAAAGAGTTGAAAAAAGTAGAGGGAGCGCGCACCAGCGTACAACAAGATTTGCAAAAAAATGAAACGCAAATGGGCGAGCTGCAAAAGAAAGTTGAAAAAATTCAACGCGACATAAACGAGCAAGATAAACAAATCGACAATCTTCATAAAGAGCGCGACGATTTACAGAAAGCCCGCGATAAGCAGCAAAAACAAGCAGCCGAACAAGTGCGCGCGGCTTATGAATTGGGGCTACAGCCACAATTTAAAGTATTTTTAAATCAGGAATCCCCGGAACGCATTTCACGCATGATGAAATACCATAGTTATTTTATGGCAGCACATGCGGAGAAGATGAAAACATACATCGAGACGATCAAGCATTTAACTGAACTTGAACCACAGATAGCGCAAAAAATGGAAGTGTTAAGCGGAATTAAACACCAACTCGACAAAGAACAGAATCAATTAGCGCAAGCGCAAGCGCAACGCAAAGAAACACTCGCCAAAATTAACCACACTATTTCCAGCAAAGATCGTGAACTGCAAGATATGCAAGAAGATCGCCGCCAGCTACAAGCTCTCCTACAAAAAGTGGCGCGCGCCACTACCCACCTCGCGACTACACCAAGCTATGTTCCTTTACCCAGCGCAGGAGAAAAATTTAGCAGTCGCAAAGGCCGCCTACCCTGGCCAACGCAAGGTCAGATAGCGCACAGGTTTGGTAGCAGTCAAGTGGAAGGCCAATTACAATGGAATGGTATTTTAATTAATGCAAATTCTGGCCAGCAAGTCATCGCCATTCATTACGGACGCGTAGTGTTTGCAGATTATTTTCGTGGCCAAGGCTTGTTAGTGATCATCGATCACGGTGAAGGTTTTTTAACACTGTATGCGCACAACCAACAGTTGCTGAAAAAAGCTGGTGACCCGGTTAAAGCTGGCGAATCAATTGCGAGCGTTGGCAATAGCGGCGGCCAAAATGATACAGGTTTATATTTTGAAATTCGTTTTGATGGCAAAGCCGTGGACCCAGTACTTTGGTTGGCGCGAGCCTAATAGTAAACGTTGTTTGCGCGCGAAAACTACGCTCGCTGGAGATGTAAATGTTGTGTCTTTCTATTCTCCGCACTGGCTGCAAAAACGGATTAGCACTGTTAGCTATAGCGTGCCTATCCTTACCTTCATCGGCACTACCTTCTTCGGCATTGGCCGATAAGAAAAAAAACTCGCCCGATGAAGGCCTATTACCGCTGGAAGAACTGCGCACCTTCACCCGGGCATACGATCATGTGCGCAATGATTATGTGGAAGAAGTTAGCGATGCACAGCTACTTGAATATGCCATTAAAGGCATGATTGCCGAGCTTGATCCGCATTCCGCTTATCTTGATAAAGAAGCTTTTGCCGAACTCCAGGCGACGACGAGTGGTGAGTTTGGCGGAGTGGGATTGGAAGTGGGAATGGATGAAGGCACCATCAAAGTCATTACCCCTTTGGATGGTTCACCGTCGCAAAAAGCAGGAATTAAACCTGGCGATATCATTGTGCGTCTAGATGACCAATCAATGAAAGGTAAAAACTTAAGCGATGCTGCGCGCATTATGCGTGGACCTAAAGGAAGTACAATAAAAATTAGCGTGCAACGCAAAGGTATTGACGAGTCGCTAGACATACTCATCATTCGCGATGTAATTCATGTGCAGAGCGTGAACATTAAATCTTTGGCTGATGACTATCTCTACATTCGGATTGCCCAATTCCAGGTTAATACCGGTAAGGATTTTGTTGAGCGGTTACGTGAAAGCCTTAAGCAACACCCAAAAACTAAAGGCTTAATTCTGGATTTACGCAACAACCCTGGCGGTGTCTTACTAGCATCTGTGGAAGTAGCGGATGCTTTTTTAAATGACGGGTTGGTGGTTTATACCCAAGGTCGAACTGACAACAGTAACGTCAACTACAATGCCACGCCTGGCGATATTAGTGCAGGCTTACCCTTGGTTGTACTTATCAATAGCGGCTCCGCATCGGCCTCTGAAATTGTCGCCGGCGCCCTGCAAGATCAAAAACGCGCAGTCATTATGGGCACCCGCAGTTTTGGTAAAGGTTCAGTGCAAACCGTTATTCCTATCACCGAGGACCGCGCGATTAAACTGACTACTGCGCTTTATTATACCCCCAATGGTCGTTCCATACAGGCTAAAGGTATAGAACCCGATTTGCGGCTTGAAGCCAACAACGCAGCTCCCGACAATAAAATTGCAACAACCGAAGCAGATTTGTCCGGGCATATTCCCAACAAAAATAGTACTGAAATCAATACTGGCGACCGCGACCGCGAACTGGCAGTGAACGACGATATCCTCAAAGACAGCCAAGTATTGGATGCGGTCAATTTGCTGAAAGGTACGCATATTCTCGGCAAGCGGGCAGTCAATCCTGAAAAAAATATTCCCACTAAACCCCCGGCGACTAATGCTAGGGAGCCACATCCACCCGTGTCAAATAAAACCCACCAATGAATTTAATTCGAGTATGGGTGTTAGCAATACTTACTGCTGCGTGGAGCCAAGCAAGATCTGACGAAACCGATGCCCGTCTCGTCATTATCATTGATGATATTGGTTACAACAGAATCCTTAGTGAACGCGCTGCACGCTTGCCCGGTGCATTTACCTTATCCGTATTACCTTTCACTCCCCACGGCCTTGCAACAGCGCTACTAGCGCACGACCAGGGCAAAGAGTTGATGCTCCATGCCCCTATGAGCAATATCAATAATCTTCCGCTTGGGCCCGGAGGGCTGTACAGCCGCACCAACAAAGATCTTTTTATTACCACTTTGCGCCAGGACCTTAACAACTTGCCGTTTATTAAAGGCGTAAACAACCATATGGGAAGCCGCCTCACGCAAGAGATAGAACCCATGAATTGGGTGATGGAGGAGCTCCAGGCACGCGGGGTATATTTTGTAGATAGTCGCACTAGTGCCCAAACTAAGGCTTTTGAAGTAGCCCATGAATATCACGTCCCTTGCTTGAAGCGCGATGTGTTTTTAGATGACGTACAAGATACCAAAGCGATTACACAGCAGCTTAGTCGTGCCATTAAAATTGCCAGGCAACAGGGCTCAGCGATTGCTATAGGCCACCCTTACCCCACCACCCTTGCCGTGCTGGAAAATATTCAACCATTGCTGCTACAACAGCAGGTTTCATTGGTATTTGCTTCACAATTATTACCAATACAAGACCTTCCACTCACAAAAACTGCTAATGTGAGCAATAATTGTGCTGTAATTATGATTATGCTGTGTTTTAATGCGCCACCAAAAACGGAACTGGTTCTCGCTAATTATATGATCCAGTTCAATTTTTTAGGAATCAAATAAGTGTAAATTTATCTCAACTAAATATATTCAAGCTATTTCAATACAGTTTATAATTAGTGTGGGTAAGCTTTAACCAAATCCCTTTTTTAAGGATAATACGCTGAAAAGCTCAAAGAAATTAATGAGGAACAGAATATGACAACGCTCAATCGCACGGGTGAACTAGGTGATGTACCTGATCGTAATAGCCGTATCCTGCAAAAAGATAGATATTGGTACTACAGCACCCGTGAAGGTGTAGATATTGGTCCATTCGACGGCCGTAATGATGCAGAAGTTGGTGTAG
>JANYIO010000265.1 GCA_025362015.1 Gammaproteobacteria bacterium
TGACATCAGCTTTGTGCAATGGATTGCACTTAAGAAACTGCGCGATGGCTCGGCACTAACTGCGAGTGACCTTTGCCGGGAGATGAGTCATGACAATGGCGCCCTAACCCGTCTGCTGGACCAGCTTGAAGAGCGCGGCTATGTAGAACGCCAACGCAGTAAGCAGGATCGTCGTGTCGTTGATTTACAAATTACTGACGCTGGCCTGCTCAAAGTGAAAGAACTGACGCCCTTGGTGGTCGATAACCTCAATGTTGTACTTGATCCTTTTAGTGCCGAAGAATTTGCTCAACTTATCGGTTTGCTAGATAAACTAAAAATTCGCCTTGAACAATGTGCGGCGGAAAAAACATCGGACACTCCCTCATGAAATCTACTAACTTCGCACCGCCCTTGTGGCTGGCGCTAGGCACAAGCTTATTGCTGGCAAGTTGTGTATCGCCACCAAAAGATGAAGCTCGCCTCACTGTGATTGACGGAAAATCGCTGGGGTTGAGTGAAAGCCAATCACCGCGCATCCAAAGCGGCTGGTGGAAAGTATTTGGCGATAGCCAACTGAACCATTTGATCGACGAATCCCTTGCCAACAATCCGAGCTTGAGCGAAGCCTTGGTTCGCATTCGTCTCGCGCAAGCTCAAGCGATAGCGACCGGTGCTGCAACACGTCCGGGTGTTTCGCTAGATGGTGATGAGACTCGCCAACGGCTCTCAGAAAACTATATTTATCCTCCTGCCGTAGCCGGATTCGGCATTGCCGGTGGCGATGTCGTCTGGATGGGGCAACTCACTGCGAATCTCTCCTGGAATCTAGATTTCTGGGGACACCAATCCAATCTAGTTCATCAAGCAAAAGCAAAAGTCGCCGCTGCGGAATTGGATAATTTCTCTGCGCGCTTGGCGCTATCGGGTGCTATCGCACAATCTTATGTTGAGCTTTACCATGCCTATATTCTTGCCGATATCGCCAAACAAAACGAACACCAGCGCGAATCTCTACTTAAGTTGACCCAACACCGTGTGAACGTAGGGCTAGATAATCAAGTTGAATTGAAAATTGCCGAAGCCGCTTTACCGCAAGTACGCAACGTACTACTGCAGGCTGAAAACCAGCGCGATCTTGCCGTCCATAATCTGGCAGCACTCTCTGGTCACGGAGCTAATATCTACGCGAGCATTGGTCGCCCACAGTTATCACCTGATGTCACTCTCCCACTACCTAATGAATTGACGCTCGATCTGTTATCCCGTCGCCCGGATATTCTCGCAGCCAAAGTTCGAGTGGAAGCTGCAACTGCAGGTCGCACTGCCGCTAAAGCTGCGTTTTATCCTGACATTAACCTCAAAGCTTTTGTCGGTTTCCAAGCGGTTGGACTCGATAAGTTACTAGATTCCGGCAGCCTTATTTATGGTGCAGGCCCTGCATTGCACTTGCCGATCTTTGATTCCCAACGGTTAAAAGCTGGCTACTTTGGCGCGACCGCTGAGCTTGATGGTGCCATCGCCAGTTACAACGATGCGGTGTTGAAAGCTATTCGCGATGTGGCCGACCAACTTAGCCGCAACCAATCTCTAAACCAACAACTAGTGCATGCGAGGCAAACATTGGAAGCCACTGAGGCAGCTTACAAGCTGGCAGAACAACGCTATCAGGCTGGCCTTAGCTCGCAATTGGCGGTGCTTAATGTCGAATCAAACCTGCTCAATGCGCGCCGCGATTTGGTTTCGCTAAAAACCCAGCTACTCATTACCCGCGTCACTTTGTTGCTGACCCTTGGCGGCAGCTTTGACCCAACCACAAATCCTGTTACCGGTCAGCCGCCGTCTCTGATCAAAAACAGTCTTGTCTCGAATAATCTGGCCGTTAATTAAGGAGCCTCATCATGAATAATCCATCTTCTACAACTGATAATAATCTTCCAAATAACGGCAAGCGCAACCAACGGCTGTTGATTCTCGCAGCTCTGGTAGCGATCTCAATAGTTGCCTACACAGCTTACTATTTCTTGCATTCGCGCTTCTTTGAAGAGACCGACGATGCTTACGTTGCTTCCGATGTAGTACAAATCACCAGCGAAGTTGCGGGCACTATTACGGCGGTACACGTGGACAACACACAACAAGTTGAACGCGGCCAGCTCTTGATCGAACTGGACAAATCCGATGCTGAAATTGCCGTAGCATCTGCCGAGGCTGAGCTGGCACGCACCGTACGCAGCGTGCGTGGGCTTTTCTCCAAATCCAGCGGCCTGCGTTCGGTTATCAATGCCCGAAAAATCGCGTTGCACAGCGCCAATGAAGATCTCCAACGCCGACTTAAAGTGGCCGCGGAAGGCGGTGTTTCTGCTGAAGAATTGCAACATTCACGCGATCAAGTAGCACAGCTGGAAGCCTCACTCGCCACCAGCACTGAAGAACTTGAGACCAATAATGCCCAGGTTGAAAACACCACGGTTACCAATCATCCCCAAGTGCTTGCAGCAGCAGCTAACCTTCGCCAGGCCGCACTCGCACTGAAACGCACCCGCATTACCGCACCGGTTAGCGGCGCCGTTGCTCGCCGCAACGTAGAGCTAGGCACTCGTATTGCTGCTGGAACACCTCTGTTTGCGGTAGTGCCTATGGAAAATGCCTGGGTCGATGCCAACTTTAAGGAAGTTCAACTTGAGCATATGCGCGTTGGTCAGCCAGTGGAGGTTCACTCTGACCTTTATGGTAAAGATGTGAAATATCATGGCAAGATCGCCGGCTTGGGTGCAGGTAGCGGCTCGGCTTTTGCACTTTTGCCACCCCAAAATGCATCCGGCAACTGGATCAAAATTGTTCAGCGCGTACCCGTACGCATAGCGCTCGATCCTAAAGAGTTAGCTAAATATCCACTGCGTCTAGGCCTGTCAATGAAAGCAGAGGTTGATATACACGATACCAGTGGCTCATTGGTCGCAACCCAGCTACGCGCGGCGCCGCAACAAGTGACGATTTCTGCCGATCAGGGGGCCATGATTGACCAGAAAATCGTCGAGATCATTAAACGTAACAGCCACGAGCTTGCAGTTAAACCTGCCGAGAGTGGTGTACTGTGAGTAGCGCCGTTGCCAATAACCCACCTGACCATACTTCAGGTGTTGGACTGCCCCACGGGCTAGTCGCAACCGCGTTGGCGCTCGGCACTTTCATGCAAGTGCTCGATACCACGATCGCCAATGTTTCGATTCCAACGATTGCCGGTAACCTCGGTGTTTCCCCTGACCAGGGCACCTGGGTTATCACCTCTTTCGCCGTTGCCAATGGTATCTCGGTACCATTGACTGGCTGGTTAATGCAACGGTTCGGCGTAGTCCGCACCTTTGCAGTTTCAGTGCTGCTCTTCACTCTTGCGTCGCTACTGTGTGGTCTTGCCTGGAGCTTGCCGTCGTTGATTGCCTTCCGGGTTTTACAGGGCGCCGTTTCCGGCCCCATGATTCCCGGCTCCCAAGCACTGTTGTTATCACTATTTCCACCCCATAAAAAAGGCACTGCACTGGCGGTTTGGTCGATGACCACACTGGTCGCTCCTATCTTTGGTCCGATTCTTGGCGGTTATATTTCCGACAACTACTCTTGGCCATGGATTTTCCTGATCAATGTGCCCGTTGGTTTATTCTGCGCATTCGTTTGCTGGCAAGGCATGAAACATCGCGAAACACCTACACGTAAATTGCCCATTGATGGCATAGGTTTAGGCCTATTGATTATCTGGGTAGGTTCGCTGCAAATTATGCTCGATAAAGGCAAAGATGCAGATTGGTTCCACTCCGGTTTTATTGTCATTATGGCCGCCGTCGCATTAGTTGGTTTTATCACTTTTCTAATTTGGGAGTTCAGCGAGAAGCATCCCATTGTTGACCTGTCGCTTTTCAAAAATCGCAACTTCAGCATCGGCACTACCGCGCTCTGTTTAGGTTACGGCGTGTTTTTTGGCGCAGTAGTATTACAACCATTGTGGATGCAAACCTGGTTAGGCTACAACGCAACCTGGGCCGGTTTTGTTGCTGCGCCCAGTGGTGTGGTGGCCGTGTTGCTATCGCCATTTGTAGGAAAATACATCTCTAAATTTGATGTACGTTTGTTCGCGACATTTTCGTTCTTTGTCTTCGGCATCTCCTATTTCATGCGTGCCGGTTACACCGCCGATGCCAGCTTTACTACCTTTATGACACCACTGCTGGTGCAAGGTATTGCTATGTCGATTTTCTTTGTGGCGATGATTTCTATCGTTTTTGAAGGAGTAGCTCCCGCACAAATTCCATCGGCCTCAGGGTTATCAAATTTCCTGCGCATCACTGCCGGTAGTTTTGCGACTTCGATTACGACAACCTTTTGGGATAACCACTCTGCCCTACATCAATCGCACATGGCTGAAGCGTCCAGTATTTACGATTCAAACTTGCACGAAGCTATGGGGAAACTTTCTGCTGCCGGATTTAATCAGGCACAATCGCTCAGCGTGTTAAGTCGCGAATTAAGTAGCCAAGCCCATCTTTTGTCTGCGTTGGATTTTTTCTGGATGGCAGGTTGGTTATGCTGGGGAATTGCAGGTTTGGTCTGGTTTACGCGTCGACCTAACGGCAGCCCGAGGCCTGCAGTAGCAGCGGATTAATTTTATTACTCATTTTTTTAATACAACGGAATAATTTTTTAAGGCAAACGAATCTACTAACGAAACACCTGAAAAGAATACTGTTCAATTTAAAACACGCTGTGAATACGTTCATGTGCTTCTGACGGTTTTGAATCAACAGTATTCTTTATTTTCGATTTATTAAATATACATATATTCCATACCAGGCATCACAATTTTCTCTATGTAAAAATTCAAAATAATTTATGCTGCAACAACCAATCATAAATATTTTGGTTATAGATATCGTATTGACTCAGCCCACCACCTAACCCAGTCAGCGTAAAAATGGGATCTAAAAGATCGTTGTGCCCCAATCCTTTGAAGACTGTTACTTTTGCGTGCTCTGATGGTTGACAAGCATTTATAGAGTTTACTGTCTGCACAACATTAATGTAATTAACAACACTATCCAGCTCTCCGTTAAATGCCCACGTAGGCGTATTTTTGAGTATGCACCCTGATTGATCGCCGTAATAACCGGATATGGGAACAATTGCAGCAAGTTGATCGGGATAACTAATTGCGTAGGCCCAGGTATCTCCCGCACCTTGACTGTGGCCCATCATATAAATGCGCGAAGTATCAACTTGATACGAATTAATCGCGTAATCAATAAATAATTTGGTGCGATAAGTTGATTCAGGACTTGATGCGTCTACACATTTTTGAAGCGACAATACAATAAATGGTTGTGAATTATCCCACTGTTCTAATTTGATCGCTTTTACAAGACTTGCGCTTTCTAAAGTTGAAAGTGGTGTTTGTTGTGTTTTCGAATCAAGGAAGCGCGCATTAAACCAGCCGTGCTGAAAAATTATTAACGGAAATTTCTGAATAGGATCATCACTATAATGAACAGGCAAGTGCTCGTAATAACCTAAGTGAGCACTGGTGGTGCCAATGTCTCGTGCAGTTTGAGCAGTAAAAGTACCCGAATTAACACGTACAACACGCACTGCTTCGGTAGCGGGTAAATTTGCACTGTTAGTGACTTTGTAGTGAATTAAATAATCCCCTACAGTATTAGTGTCAACGGAATCCAATCCGGTAGTTTGAATTTGACTACTAATATTGCCATCGACAGGATCTGTTGCAGAAGCGCCAGCATCAACATAGTTTGAATTAAGTGATTGATTAATGACTCTTGCACCGTTTAACGTAATGACGGGTTGATTCGGGTTGTTGGGGTTTATGAGTGTTGTCGACATACATTGTGTGTACAAGATATCGTCAGGAAGAATCGGTAGGCTGGGGGTTATAACAGTTCCGGAGGAAGAGTTACTGTTTCCACCGCCGCCACAGCTTGTAATAAATAAAACAACTACAAAAAATAAGTTACGTATTAAAATTTTATAACCCGCTTCCATTACCACTCCTAGATTCTTTAAGTATTAATAAATCGAAAATAAAGACTACTGTTTGATTCAAAACTGTATGAAGCATAAATACCGATTCGAGCTTACACAGATGTATTCACAGTATGCTTTGGCTTGAACTGCATGTTTTTACTTGAACAATATCTTTTCATGTGTTTCGTTAGTAAGTATCTGCTAAATAAAGTTGCAATACGGTATAGAAAACCCCATCTCATTCATGAGCTTTTATATCAATTACTCTTCATTCTCGTCATTGATAGATGCATCATCAATTGGCTCCAATAACACCGTAGTAGCGTCACTGTCATCTTCTAATAAATTTGCACCAATCCGTTTTTTAGTTTTTGCACCCAGGCGACGCAAATCATCAACTCGTTTTACTAAATTTCCGCGACCCGTTTGCAAACGATTGCGGGCTAAATTATAGGCTTCTTGTGATTTCCCCAAATAATTCTGAATGGAGTCCATTGCTTCTAATAACAATACAAATTGATCATGCAATGCGCCCGCCTCTTTCGCGATTTGTTCCGCATTTTTATTTTGTTTTTCGTAACGCCAAATATTTTCAACTGTGCGTAAGGTCGCCAGTAAAGTTGTGGGGCTGACTAAAATGATGTGTTTGTCGTAAGCAACACGATATAAACCCGGATCATGCTGGAGGGCGAGCAAAAATGCGGCCTCAATAGGAATAAATATAAATACAAAATCTAATGCCTTTACTCCCTCTAACTTCTCATAATCTTTGATACTTAGCCCTTTGATGTGATTACGCAGCGAATTAACATGGGCATTTAAATATAACTTACGTTCCTGATCATCTTCTGTGGAGCAGAATTTTTCGTAATCGATAAGCGACACTTTCGAGTCAATAATAATATCTTTTTGTTCAGGCAAATGAATGATCACATCTGGCATGCGACGTGAGCCATCATCGCTGGTAAAACTCATTTGCGTGTCGTATTCACGACCTTTCTGCAACCCGGATTCCTCTAACAACCGCTCAAGAATCACTTCACCCCAATTGCCTTGGGTCTTATTATTACCTTTGAGAGCCTGGGCAAGATTAACGGCATCTTCACCAATTTTTTGTGCTTGTTTTTGTAGCTCTACAACTTGACCCGATAAACGGTTACGGTCGGCATTTTCTTTTTCATAGACATCTTCAACTTTTTTACGAAACTCATTGAGCTGTAATTTAAAGGGGTCCAATGTATTTTCTAATAAGCTCTTACTGCTTTGCGAAAACTGTTGTTGTTTATTATCAAAAATTTTATTGGCAATATTTTCAAATTCTTTTGCCAACTCTATTTTGGCATTCTGTAATAGTGCCAACTGCTCCACAAAGTTTTTACGCTCTTGATCCAAACGTGTATTTAATTCTGTCGCTTCTGCACTGACTTTTGCCAGCGCAGCATCTTTACTCAATAATTGTTGTTGTGTTTGATGCAACTGCTGCAATTTTTCTTTTGCTGCGGCAAGTTCCTGCAAACTATGATTTGATTGTTCTTGCAATTGTTGATGCACAAGTTTTAGTTGTGTTAACTCTTGCTTCGCCTCTTGCGCTTGCTGTCTGGCTTGCAACAACTCATGCTGCATGCCAGTTTCGCGCACGGCCAATTGATGAATTTCTTGTACATGTAACGACTTCAGCTCATTCTCACGCAACAGTAATGCATCCTCCTGGCGCTTATGGCTAGTTGCCCGCAACAACAGATTGGCGAAAATAAAACCAACGCCGGCAGCAATTAACACAACGAAAACAATAATAAATGGGCTATTCACAGCGGTTCCTTAATAAATAGGTTGAGAGCAAGTGACGGCTCCCCTAAAATTCGGTTTTCAGTATTCTATCGCAATTATTCACATCGAGCTTCCATGACCTCATCGCCAATAGCCTCTACCCCCCGCATTCTGGTTTTTGATTCTGGCGTCGGCGGTTTGAGTATTGTCCATGAAATACAAAAAAAATTGCCTTTTGCTCCCTTAATTTATGCATCGGACAACGCATTCTTTCCCTACGGCACAAAAGGCGAAGCCGAATTAATTACCCGAGTGGATGCCGTATTACATAAAATTATTGCGGCGCATCCAATTGATATTATCGTAATTGCCTGCAATACCGCCAGCACCCTTACCCTACCCCATATTCGCGATAATTTCCCACAGCCAGTAGTAGGTGTAGTACCAGCGATAAAACCAGCGGCAGCACACAGCAAATCGCAAGTGATTGGCTTACTCGCAACACCCGCAACAGTGGCGCGTCCTTACACTCACGCATTGATTCGCGAACATGCGCCCAATGCCGAGGTTATTTCCGTAGGTTCGAGCGAATTAGTGGAGCTTGCAGAACATAAGTTACGTGGCGGCGAAGTAAAACCTGAACAACTCCATACTATTTTACAACCTTTTTTCCTACATTCACGTATTGCTGAAATGGATGCACTCGTTTTAGCCTGCACTCATTTCCCCTTATTGCGCAATGAATTAGCCGCACAATTTTTGCCGCAGGTACAATTGATCGATTCAGGTGAAGCTATTGCTCGTCGCGTTGCATCCTTGTTAGAACCACATCATTTTATTGCACAAACACCTGAGCATTGGGCAGTATTTACCAAAGCATCGTCAGCAGTAAATGCGCTAAGCCCACAACTTGTTCAATTTGGAATTCATCGCATAAACATCATCGAAGTTTAAAATTGCTTTCGTTTTTTATTCGATCTCGTTTTTATTAAAGGTAAGTTATGACAACCGTTCCAGCTACCCATGAATTAGAACAATTTTTAACGTATATTCAGCAAGTTTTTAACGATAGCTCTTTGCAGCGCTTAGTGTTGTCTAAATACGTGGGTAGCGATACCGAATTAGAACGTATTACAATTCGCCCAGTGAAAATAAAAGATGAATCCTTGTTATCGTTTTTGTACGAATATCGCACTCGTCATATCACTAAAAATCATCCTATCACTGAAGCAGTGGCCTTATGGCAACAATGGCTTGGGCAAGATTTCAAAAATGCACATCTGCTAAGTGATGCCTGGGAAATTCAGTTGAGTTTTAGTAAAAAAGGTAAAGTCTTGCTTAACAAACATCGCAATAAAAATACCACTAACAACGCGACTGACGAATCATTAGAACACGATAACGAAAACGATAAAAAGAAGCCTTTAGCCCACGACAAACAAAAGCCCTTAGCCCACGACAAAAAGAAACACCGTTTCGTGGAGCAGAGCCGACCTTATTTACGTGAACTAGGTATTACTGATAACAATGGCCAAATTATTCCCGCCATGTCGCGCAAATGGAAACAAATTAATAAATTTATTGAAGTTCTCTCCAGTGCGATTGATAGCACAGGCATTGCGCACCGCGAAGAAGTTCACATCGCCGATTTTGGCTCGGGAAAAGCTTATTTAACGTTTGCAGTGCATGACTATTTAAGCGCACAGCTTGGCGTAAAAACTCAAGTAACCGGTGTAGAGCTACGCCAACCTCTGGTGGATTTATGCAATCAAACCGCCAGCAAATTATGTTTAAGCGGTATTCAATTTGAACAAGGCGACGTACAACATTTTGCGGTGCGCGGAATTAATATAATGATTGCGTTACACGCCTGCGATACCGCGACAGATTATGCTATTCATATGGGCATTCGTAGTGGCGCAGAAATTATTATGTGTTCACCCTGCTGCCATAAACAAATTCGTCCACAGCTTAAAAGCCCATCCTTATTAGAACCAATATTACATCACGGCATTCACCTCGGGCAGGAAGCTGAAATGGTTACCGACGGCCTGCGTGCATTGCTGCTCGAAGCAAACGGATATGACACCCAGGTATTTGAATTTATTTCACTCGAACACACCAGTAAAAATAAAATGATTCTTGCCCAGAAGCGCAAAATAGCACGCGATAACAGCGCTATTTTGTTACAAATAAAAGCAATAAAAGAATTCTATGGAATTACCGAACACTGCTTGGAAAGATTGTTAAAAGACAACGTTTAGAAAGCTTGTTAAAAGACTAATAGTCCCCATAATGAATTTACACGTAGCTATAGTGTCAATACTTTTGTAGTATTCGACAAAGAATCAACTTTTTAGATACAACCAGCCATTAGCGGAGATCATCATGCAAAACGTATCCAGTATTCAGTCGATTCAATCGACCAGCCAAATTGCTGCAAGTAAGGTGTTACGCAACACTTACCTGCTGTTAGGCTTAACACTAGGCTTCAGTGCGCTGTGCGCTGGCATTTCAATGGCTGTAGAACTTGGTTACGGCATAAGTCTTGTAATGAGCCTTACTGCGATGGGACTGATTTGGTTTGTATTACCAAGAACGGCTAACTCTGCCAATGGTTTATTGGTCGTATTTGCTTTTACCGGCCTTGTCGGTGGCAGCTTGGGCCCAATGCTTAATCATTACGTACACTTGGCCAATGGCGCCAATATCATCATGCAAGCGTTAGGCGGTACTGCTGCGGTATTTATTGGCCTTTCTGCTTATGTTTTAACCACACGCAAAAACTTCAACTTCCTCAGTGGATTTCTGGCTGCTGGCATGATGCTAATGTTAGTGATCATGTTCTTCCTCATTGGTGCATCATTTTTTGGCTATCAGTTTTCGGCATTGAGCTTGGCGTACTCTGCGGGTATTGTGTTACTAATGTCAGGTATGATTCTTTATCAAACCAGTGAAATTATTCACGGTGGCGAAACCAATTACATCATGGCAACAACCAGCTTGTTTCTTTCTATTATTAATTTATTTACGAGCTTGTTGCGGCTGTTGAGCGGTAACGAATAACCCTTAAAAAAATATTGATTGCAAAGGCTCCTGCACATACAGTGCTGGAGCCTTTTTCATATAAAGCCTGCATAATTTGGAAAATGCTATGGGACTATCGCGTCGTCACTTTTTAAAAAATACCGGTGCGGCGGCGCTTGCTTTAGGTGCATTTCGACATTTACCAAGTCAGGCTCAGGTCTATAGCATCGATCCCATTAATGGAATTGATAAATATGGAAAACTCATTAAAGATGCTGTAGGCATTCTGGATTTACCACTAGGATTTAGTTACAACATTATTTCGCGCAGTGGTGAGCGCATGAGCGATGGATTAATAACGCCTTACAGTCCGGATGGAATGGCCGCCTTCCCCGTAAAAGGTAAACCGCATCAAAGTTTATTAATTCGCAATCATGAATTGCATCCTGCACACATAAAAACAGATTCTTTTGGTAGTGACATAGCGCGCGCGCGTAAATTTGTGGGAGATAAAGCTTACGATTTTTTTCACAATGAAATGCCCGCTAATGGCGGGACTACCAATCTGCTCTTTGATCACCACACTGGCAAGCTTGAGCATTCTTTCTTAAGCCTAATCGGCACGGTAGACAATTGCTCCGGAGGCGCTACGCCTTGGGGTTCATGGCTCAGCTGTGAAGAAACAGAAGATGGATTGAATCAGGGATTTGGCAAAAATCATGGTTTTGTTTTTGAAGTGCCGTCCACTGCTACCGGTTTAGTTGAAGCCATTCCCTTAACAGCAATGGGACGCTTTAAGCACGAAGCCTGCGCCGTAGATATTACTACCGGCATTGTGTACATGACCGAAGACCATGAACGCGGAATATTTTATCGTTTTATTCCCAATCAACCCAAAGTGCTCGCAGCAGGTGGTCGATTGCAAGCAATGGTGATTATTGATCAAGCTGCGACAAATACACGTAATTGGCAAGAAGATATCGAACAGAAAAAAGCTAGCATCATTGCGGTACACCAAACAATGAATTGTAAATGGGTAGATCTTGACGACGTAACCTCACCCGATGGTGATCTTAGTACAAGAGGTGAAGCTAAAGGGGCAGCAATTTTTGCGCGCTGCGAAGGCATTTCATTTGCATTGCAAAAAAACAAAAAACGTGAAGTTTTTTTCTCAGCAACCACGGGTGGCAACAAAAAAATTGGCCAATTATGGCGCTACCAACCCAGCCCCCATGAAGGCACAACACGCGAGCAAGAGCATCCCGCCACCCTGGATTTATTTTTCGAAGCAACAGATCGCTCCGTACTTGAAGCCCCGGATAATTTAACTATAGCCCCCTGGGGTGATTTAATTATTTGTGAAGACAGTTATTCAACCGCAGCAGATGATTTCAATTATTTACGCGGAATAACACCCAAAGGAAAAATTTACACCATTGCGATGAACCCACAAAAACAAAAAGGCGAATTTTGCGGCGCCTGCTTCTCACCCGATGGATCAACATTATTTGTCAATATTCAAACGCCGGGAATAACTTTCGCAATTACGGGGCCTTGGGGAAAGGTACGAACTAACGCCACGAAAACTGGTTAGCTTTTAGAGTTATATTAGTTTTTAAAATTATATTATTTTTGGAAGCCCGAATGACCGCCACCTACCTCTCCCTAGAATCACTCGCCCCTGCGCTTGCAAAAAACGCGTTGATTCTTGTGCCCAACAACCGCTTGCGGAATCATCTGCTGCGCGCATTTGCACTGCAGCAAACCGCACAGGCCTGGCTGAAACCTAATATTCAAAGTTTAAGTCAATGGTTGGAAACCCAGTGGGAGGCTTTGCAAAATCAAGATGTCAGTTATTCTTGCGTCACTATCGCCAGCCCCTTACAGCGCCAAATGCTTTGGGAGGCGACGATTAAAAATTCCGCATTAGGCGCAACTTTATTGCAACCAAAACCTTTGGCACAACAAGCAGATAGTGCGCTAAAAAATCTCGAGCTTTGGTGTTTGCAGGATAGCTTTTTAACAGATTATTTTAGCGACTCGAATAGCAACAGTGCGCAATTTTCAAGTTGGATGCGCGAATTTAATCGCACCCTGAAGTTGCAACATTGTATTACGCGAGAATCAAGTTACGCATTAATCGCACAGGCTTTTCAGCAAGGGGATTTGCCCTCGTTCGCTGAAATTTATCTCGAAGGCTTTGATGATTTGCCACCCTTGATGCAAACTATTTTAGATTCAGCGGCGCAAAATTTAATTCGCTTACCCAATCAAACTGCAAAGCACACCAACATAACTCGCACCCAAGCAAACAACACTGAGGATGAGATTCGCGCAGCGGCCTTGTGGAGTAAAGCCCAATTAATGCAAGCCCCTGAGTCTGCATTAATTGGCATGGTCGTACCCAACCTGGGCCAGTGTCGCGATCAAGTTGAGCGAATTTTTACTGAAGTATTTGAACCTTATTCGCTTCTGCCTAACGTACCGCGTTATACCTTGCCGTTTAACTTTTCTGCCGGAACACCACTCGGCACAACACCGTTAATTCACAGCTTGTTCGAAATTTTGCGCTTGCAAAATAATGATTGGCCGCTAGAACAACTTTGCAATTTATTGCAGTCGCCATTTTGGGGCAATGAACAACTAGAAACTGTAGCGCGCGCGCAATTAATTTTACAATTGCGTAAGCTTGAGCGTCTCACCGTTAATACCAGCGACTTGCGTTATTGTGCGAGCCAATTGGAAACAAAAATTCCCGCATTAACTAGCGCCGGATTAAGCCATCGTTTTGAAACTGTGGGAAATTTATTGCGTCGCCGCTTTGATAATAAATCGGCGCGCGAATGGTTGAATTTGTTTGATCAGCTGTTAGGTTTGATGAATTGGCCGGGAACGCGACGTTTGGATTCGCAAGAATATCAACAACTCAACCAATGGTTTGAAGTACGCGATCAATTTGCCTGCGTCGACAATCACAGCTCAGCCATCAGCTACACCCAGGCTTGCCGCTACTTGCGCGAGCTGACCGACAAAACACCGTTTCAAGCGCAGACACCGGATTCCCCCATTCAAATTCTCGGCGCACTTGAAGCCGCCGGATTGCAATTCAGTCACCTATGGGTGATGGGTTTAAGTGATAACCAATGGCCTCCAGTGCCCACCCCTAACCCACTACTACCTTTGCACTTACAACGCGAACATCTAATGCCCCACTCCAGCGCTGCACGTGAATTGGAAATTGCCCAAGGCTTAACCCAGCGCTATCGTCAGTCGGCACAGCAGGTTATTTTTAGCAGCGCCTGCGGCGATAGCACCAACTCAGGCGAAGGTGAACTGCGCCCTAGTGCATTAATTCGCGATATTCCGCTCACGAATTTGGAAAATATTTTGCAGGAAAAATTTTCTGATCTGGAAAATTATTACCAACACTTACAAAACTTTTCGCAACTGGAAGTAATCCATGATGCAAAAGGCCCAATGCTTGGCAAGCATGAACCCATTCGCGGCGGCAGCAGTTTATTTAAATATCAAGCCACCTGCCCATTTGAAGCATTTATGCGTTTGCGTTTGGGAGCGCAAAACCCGGACGAACCTGTGATGGGTTTTTCACCCGCAGAGCGCGGGAATCTGCTGCATGATTCTCTTGCCGATATTTGGCGCGCGCTGAAAAATTCAGCAGGTTTAGCGGCGCTGGATGAACTCGCCCTGCAAGTTTTAGTGAATAAAATTACGCAAGAAATTATTGGCAAAGCTCAAGCCCGCAATCCGCGCCAGCTCGGCAAAGTTTATTGTGAACTTGAACAACTACGTCTCAGCAAATTATTGTGTGAATGGTTGAATGGCGAACGCGAACGCCCGAACTTTGAAGTAATTGCGATTGAAGAGGAACAGACTATCGAGTTTGTAGGCTTATCACTGCGTTTGCGTAGCGATCGCATCGATCAATTTAGTAATGGCGACAAATTATTAATCGATTATAAAACCGGTAATGCTAGCGCAAAATCCTGGCAAGGCGAACGTCTAAGTGAACCGCAATTACCGCTCTATGCCGTCACTCGCGAAGATATTGCCGCGATTAGCTTTGCGCAAATTAACCGCAAAACTCAACAATGGGATGGTCTTGGTGAACTGCACGATACCAGCCTAAACCAAGCGGGAATTAAACCTGCAGATAGCTGGCCGTTACAATTAGAAGAATGGCAAACACAACTAAAAAAACTCGCAGAAGATTTTATTGCTGGCGATGCGCGAGTGGATTTTAAAGATATTTATGCGCAAGATTATGCAAGCGATTTAGCGCCGCTAACACGCTTGGCCGATGCTGACGCGCTCGCACAATTTGCCACCACGCACGTTCAAGTTACATCATCAAAGGCACAAGTTATAAAGGCGGCTAAGTCATGAATCAGCCCCTCGACTATTTAGCTCGCCAAGCCGCTCTCGATCCAACTCGCTCTTTCGCGGTCAGTGCTCCCGCTGGCTCTGGCAAAACGGGTTTGCTCACTCAACGCTTGCTCAAACTTTTAAGCCTGTGCGACAACCCCGAAGAAGTGCTCGCCATTACTTTCACCCGCAAAGCCGCAGGTGAAATGCAAAACCGTGTACTGCAAGCCTTATGGCAAGCCAAAGAACAACCAAAGCCCGGCAATTCCCATGACCTGCTCACCTGGGAATTGGCACAAGCTGTACTCGCCCAGGATCAAGCGCACGGGTGGAATCTATTGCAATGCCCACAGCGGTTGCGCGTACAGACCATCGACAGCTTATGCAGTGCTATCAGTCGCCAACTGCCAATTGCCAGCGGTTTTGGTAGCCAGCCCAAACCGGGCAATGATGCCGAGGCCGCTTATCGCCAGGCGGTACATCAACTGCTCACTGAGCTGGAATCAGAATCCAGCGTGCGCGCAGATCTCACGCGCCTGCTGGAGCATTTGGACAATAATCTGCAAGCCCTTGAAAGCCTGTTAATGGCATTGCTTGCCAAACGCGATCAATGGCTCGGTGTGGTTTTTCAGGCGAAAGCTAGCGATGCCCGCCCCTATTTAGAATCCGTATTGCAAGACATCATCAGCGATAGCCTTAAAGCCTCCGCACAGCTATTGCAGCTACAGGGTAGCGAGCTGGCCGCTATTGCCGATTGGGCTGCGGGTAATTTACAAGCCTCCGCACCCGACTCTTTGATCGCCAGCTTGCACGGCATTACCGGCCTGCCCCCAGCGGACTTAAGCGCGCAACAACAATGGCTCGCGATAGCCCAATTATTGCTTACCGGTGGCGGCACCTTCCGCAAAAGCCTTACCAAAAACGAAGGTTTTCCTGCAGCCAAAGAAAACAAAGATAGCGCCGCTTATAAAAATCGTTTTGGCGAAATGACTGGCGCCCTCGTCGAGTTACATCCCGATGCGGCAGATATCATCAACGAACTGCGCAACCTGCCACCGAGCCACTATGACGATAGCCAATGGGCATTACTCGATTGCCTCACGCGCTTGTTGCCGCGTTTAGCGGCCGGGTTAGATGTGGTTTTTGCCCAGGTCGGCGAAACCGACTTTACCGCGGTAAGCCAAGCCGCACTCACCGCACTCGGTTTTGAAGATTCACCAACCGATATAGCTCTGCAATTGGACTACCGCATTCGCCACATATTGGTGGACGAATTTCAGGATACCGCCAGCACTCAGCTTGAACTCTTGCAGAAACTCACGGCGGGTTGGGAAACGGGTGATGGCCGCAGCTTATTTATTGTCGGCGACGGCATGCAAAGTTGTTACAGTTTTCGCAATGCAAACGTAGGAATTTTTTTAGAAGCGCGTCAGCAAGGCATTGGCAATTTAGCCTTGGAAAAACTCGATCTCACCGTCAATTTTCGCTCGCAAAGCGGTTTGGTTAATTGGGTCAATGAACAATTCCAAAACGCTTTTCCCGTGGCTGACGATATCAGCCGCGGCGCGGTGAAATACTCCGCCTCCCACGCATTCAAACCAGAATTGGAAGACGATGCCGTTGAACTTTATTTAAGTCCATTTAGCAAAGCCGATGAAAAAGAAGGAAGCCAACCAAGAGAAGGAAGAGAACAAAGCGAAGAAAATGACGATGACAATAGCAGCGGCAATAAATACCTGGCCGAGCTGCAAGAAGCAGAAGCAGTTGCACGTTTAATAAAAGAATTGCGCACCAAAAATCCCGACGATTCTGTTGCGCTATTGGCGCGCGGTCGCAATCATTTACAGCAAATTTTTCCCGCCATGAGTCGCCTCGGTTTGAGTTGGCAAGCTACGGATATCGACAGCCTTGCCCAGCGTATGGCAATCATAGATCTCACCAGCCTCACTCGCGCCCTGCTCGACCCCAGCGATCGTATTGCATGGCTGGCAATTTTGCGCGCGCCCTGGTGCGGATTGGATTTAATCGATTTACATAAAATCGCTAATGCAGATCTCAATGAATTTAATCCGCGCGCAACAGCCTCCTCAGGGTCAATACAAACTGGCTTTTCCATTATTTGGCAACAGATTTTAGGATTCGAAAAAATTACCGGTTTAAGTAGCGCAGCGCAACAAGCCCTTGCACGATTTATTAAGGTTATTCAGCCAGCATTAGCAACACGTCAACGCAAACCATTACGCCAATGGTTGGAAGGTATTTGGCTCGCGCTAGGCGGCCCGGCAACATTATTGGATGCGCAAGATATTAATGACATCCCCAATTTTTTTGCACTGCTCGAACAACATCAACAAGGCGGCAGCATTAGCGATTGGCAAGCATTTACTCGCGCCGTAGGAAAACTTTACGCGGCCCCACGCCACAATGCCGATGCAAAATTACAAGTTATGACGATGCACAAATCCAAAGGCCTGGAATTTGATCACGTTATAATTCCGCGCTTGCACAAACTTTCACCCAGCGATGGCCAACAATTAATGCTCTGGCGCGAACGTTTAAATCACCAGGGCGAACGTCAACTGTTACTCGGCCCACTAGCGCCCGTGGGTGGCGAGAAAGATGCGCTTTACGCTTACATCAAAAAAGAATCTGCATTGCAATTGCATTACGAAGCTACGCGTTTATTTTATGTGGGCTGTACTCGCGCCATTAAAAAATTATATCTCTTCGCTTGCCTTGCGCAGAACGAAGCTGCTCAGTCAGAACCCACACAAACAGAAAAAAGCATCTGGAAAAATCCACCCGGAAAATCCCTGCTAAATAGTATTTGGCAAAATGTACAGGCCCAGGCAAAAACTATTCAGCTTGCATCATTGACACAATCAAAAAATAGCTATGAGTTTGAACGCCCTGGTCTACAACAATTACTGCGCTTAAAACCTGAATGGCAAGCACCCGCTTTAGTTGACAATGAAACTTTAAAAATTTATCGCGGTAAAGAAGTCAGCGATGAAGAAAATATTCCTGCGGCCGAAACTCGTAGCACTAAGCTCGCACGCCAGACAGGAACACTTATTCACCGCGCCTTGCAAAATTTAGTGGGCTTAGCCAGCGCTATTGATATGCAGAAATGGCTATCAACTCAACAACTTTTTTGGCAAATTTATTTAAAGCAAAACGGCTGGCACACAGATGAAATTTCGCAAGCAACACAAAAAATAACCCAGGCAGTTCACAATACTCTGAATGATCAGCATGGCCAATGGTTATTGGATAACTCACACCCACAAAGCGCCAGCGAACTCGCCATCACCCACAAACAAGGCAATCACATAGATTTAAAATTGCGCGAAAATATTATAGACCGAACATTTATTGCCGAGGGCATGCGCTGGATTATTGATTACAAGAGTAGTGAACCAGGTAACGGACAATCAGTTACAGATTTTATTGTGCAGGAAACAGCATCCTATAAAACTCAGCTAGTAAGATATAGAGAGTGTTTTGCTGCTTTAGGGGAAACAGAAATTAAAACGGCGCTGTATTTTCCATTATTGGGGAATGGGGAAAGATTTGTGGAGATTGGTGAATAATCTATGCATCACTCAGCCGTCATCCTCGCGAAGTGGGGATCCAGTTCTTAAAACTAAATCTCCGCTGAGCGAGGATGGTAGAATTCGAGAAGGACTACACCCCGCGAGTTAAATATTAGCTAGCAAGGTATAGTTCCAATACAAACATAACTTATATCATATACATTTCCAAACACATTACATGTTTTTGTATACTCAACTTGTACTGGTGTTTTAGAAAAGTAGGCAGCCATCATAGCGGACACCATAACATCATAATTTAATTTGCTACTATCAAATGCAAATCGCCCCGTCACATTACAACCCCCTACAACATTATCCTTTAGTTGAATAAAAAATAATTTTTTACTGCCGGATTCAGAGGGAATAAATCCTATAATTTCACCATTTTGTCTATCTGCACTTGCATGAAATGACACAAGTAACATAGCAATACATAAAAAACTTTTCATCTAATTTCTCCATAAAATTTTTCTAACTAAACCCAGCACCAATATTCAAGATGGTATTAAAATTGGTAACCGAAAACACGCAGCTGACTAGTTCAAGCCAAAAAGCCAAAGCATAATACCGCCGAATAAGTAATCTAGCAAATTCGGTTATTATCATTAACAATGACCCATAGAAAAACCTCCACAAAATCTATATAGTCACGCCCCATAAAACCCATGCGCTTTGCAAACTCAAATGGTGAACTCATGAACGATGATGAATTTGAAATATTTTTGACTGCAGCCAATGATGAGCTTACAGCCAAGCAAGCGCTACTAACCAAGACTTATGGTTTAGGCAAACATAAACGTTGGATGTTTGAAAACGATGAGCAAGCCAAGCTACAGTTTTTTAACGCAGACGATAAGCTGGTGCTAACCGCCGATATCGTTGATATTGGCAGCTATTCACCCGGCGCCAATACATGGAAGTGGGCTTGGGCATATGAATCCATTAAACCTGTGCTAAAAGAACAATCACTACGCATTAAAGAATTGGAAGAGATAACGGATTTAATCGTGTTTGGTGAAGAAAAGGCCTTTGAAGCAGACGAATATTTTGCCTGGGAACTAGCGGCAATGGCAGTAAAGCATTTGAATGCTTTGGGTTGCTATCGGGCATTTTCAGCGGCGCGAAATGTGTATATGTTTTTTGCGATTGTAGCGGTACATGAGATTAGCTAGGGCGATTAGCCAAAACGTAAGGCTACCTGGAAAATAGTCCTTCACCAAAGTTTAGTGGCTTTTGCAATCACTTTAATACGTTCATATAAAATCAGTCTAACAAGTGCAATTGATGTGGCATAAAAAACTAACATAAAACTCGCGAATACTTTCTACCTCGCTATAATAAAAACAGGTATCCGCAGATGCTGTTTTGTAACGGTAAGACCCCAAGAGAGCCCATTTAGGCACTCCTTAAATCCTGGCGTGAAAACCAAGGATTTACCCAACAACCTCAGCCTGCGGATACTTTTTTCAGCGTCTTGTTGCTTTTTAATAACAATATTATTTTGCGACTTTACGTTTCTATACTGCACGTTCATTGAATGAATAGCTGTCACACACATTAACCTTGTGTATCTTCAAGTGGCGTCGATCCTAACGGCGCCCTTTTCAACATTTGATATCTTCATTAACAATTCTCGCTGAATAGCAAAAAAATACTCTCACTCGGCATCATCAACCGTGATTGTTAAATTTTTTATTCAAAATACAAATCCTTAGGTACTTTAATATTGCGTGGATATTTTGGTTTTTCGCCACGACCTTTGCGATGGTTGCGGAGCTGGAAAACGTAGGCAAGTACCTGTGCAACGGCAAGATATAACCCGGCAGGAATTTCAGTATCTAATTCCGTTGTGTGAAAGATAGCGCGAGCCAACACCGGGGATTCAATAATTTCTATATTGTGGGCTTTGGCAATTTCACGAATTTTTAACGCGATATTATCACCACCTTTAGCAATCATAGTCGGTGTTGCCATGCTTTCAGGTTGGTATTTTAAAGCAACAGCATAGTGCGTCGGGTTAGTGATAATCACATCTGCCTCGGGAACTTTTGCCATCATACGTCGCTGCGCCATTTCGCGTTGCAGTTGACGAATGCGACCTTTTACTTCGGGCTTTCCGTCGGTATCTTTGGATTCGTCTCTTATCTCCTGTTTGGTCATTTTTAATTTTTTAGCATATTCCAACAATTGCAAAGGTACATCCACTGCGGCAATGATTAAGGTCGTTGCGGAAAGAATGATGGTGGCAAGAATACTAATTTTTGCAGAATGAATAATGGCGATATTGATACTTTCATCGCTTAAACGAAACATATCTTGCGCATAATATTTTAACAATAAAATAGTCGCGCCGAGAATAACCAATACTTTAGCGAGTGCTTTCGCTAATTCAATAACTGACTTCAGCGAAAACATGCGTTTTATTCCCGCCAGGGGATCCATGCGGCTCAATTTCGGTTGCAGGGCATCCATACTAAATAACCAGCCACCTAAGGCAATGGGCCCCAGGATAGAAGCAAATAACATTAAACCGAAAAAAGGCATCAAGCTTAGTATTCCCTCATAAATAGCAGAGGCTAAATGACTAATCATGGCATTGGTATCAAAAATAGTTTCACGCTTCAATATAAAATTTGCACGAGTGAGACCGACTATTTTCGCGAACATGAAATCCGCATAATAATACAAACCACAAGCACCAAATAATAAAACCACAGAGGTAGTGAGATCGCGTGAACGTGGAATCTGCCCCTCTTCACGCGCCTTCTCAATCTTTCGGCCACTGGCCTCTTCCGTTTTTTCCTGGCTGCTGTCGTCATCTGCCATTTATTTTATCTCCAGCAACATTCTGGTAGCGTTTAAACCTTCATCAATGATTTGATAAAACAGCGGCAGAAAATTTGAAAGGGAATACCACATTAAAATATAACCAAATAGTAATGTGATTGGCATACCCACTGTAAATACGTTCATTTGTGGCGCCGATCTACTCATGACACCAAACGAAATATTTACAATCATCATGGAAGTTAATAAGGGTAAAGAGATTAATAATGCTGAACTAAACATCCACGAAAATAATTTTACAATATGCAAATAATGCGCTGGCCCTAAACCTGCACCACCCACAGGAAAACTTTCAAAACTATCCACAATCATTTGAATAACAACGAGATGGCCGTTAATGGCTAGGAATAATAACGTGGACAATAGCAAATAGAATTGCGACAGAATTGTTACGCTAACACCGCTCGACGGATCATTTTGCGCGGCAAAACCCAGGCCCATTTTTAATGCGACAAATTGCCCCACTAAAATAAAAATATGCATCACAACTTGTAAACTAAAACCCAGTGCAAGGCCAATCAACACCTCCTTCATTATTAATATCATGCCTTCCAAGGACATAAATGAAATAACAGGCATGTTAGGCAACAAGGGCACAACTAACATAGTGGTAAATAGTGCAAGTATAATTCGCACACGCGCAGGTACAACACGCGCTCCGATTATGGGAATAGCAAAATAAAAAGCGCTGATACGCATCATCGGCCACAAATATTGGCCGATAAATTGATTTATTTGTGCTTCGCTCACTACCAGTTCTTGCATAACATCGCCCGTTAAAATATTCCATCGTCATACTCGCGCATTGGGTATCCAGCCCTTATTACCAAAAAACCAGGGTTTATCCTTTATTGAAAGCTGGATCCCCGCTTCGCGAGGATGACGTGAAAAAATTAAATTTTCTTACCCAATTAAATAGGGAATATTGGTGTAGAGCCGGGTAAACAAATCCATAAACTTAGTAATGATCCAGGGGCCTGCCATCATGATGGTGGCAATAGTCATAATTAAACGCGGCAAAAAACTCAGTGTCTGTTCATTTATTTGTGTAGCAGCTTGAAACATACTCACGAGCAAACCTACTATCAAACTTGGCCCTACAATGACCAAAACCATAAGCACAATGAGATAGAGCGCATCGGCAAATAAATCCATCGCAACTTCGGGAGTCATAATGTTTTCCTCAATTAAATGCTGCTACATGTTTACACACCGCTATTTTTTAAACACTGCCATTTTTTAAACACCGCCGTTTTCTAAACACCATAGCTGGCAGCAAGGGTTCCAACAATCATTGCCCAGCCATCGACCAACACAAACAACATTATTTTAAATGGCAATGAAATAATCAGGGGCGATAGCATCATCATACCCATTGCCATAAGTACGCTGGATACCACAATATCAATCACTAAAAATGGAATGAAAATAATAAAACCAATTTGAAATGCAGTTTTTAATTCACTGATAATAAAAGCCGGAATTAAAATATTAAACGGCGTTTCTTCAGGAGTAGCTATGGGTTTATGTTTGGCGATGCCAACAAACAAACCTATATCTGATTCGCGCGTTTGCGCCAACATAAAAGTATGAAACGGTGCTGAGGCTTTGGTAATGGCATCCTGCGCGGTGATTTGTTGCTTGATATAGGGCTGCAAGGCATCTTCATTTACTTTATCGAATACCGGTTGCATGATAAAAAAAGTAAGGAATAAAGCGAGACCAATTAAAATCTGGTTAGAAGGTGATTGTTGCAAGCCCAACGCTTGTCGCAAAATTGAAAAAACAATAATAATACGCGTGAACGACGTCATCATCATCAACAAGGCGGGCAAAAAAGTCAGCATTGTCATAATGGCGAGAATTTGCAGCGTTACCGTATATTCTTGCGTACCATCTTTATTGGTTTTAACAGTTAGTGCGGGTAAGCCGGGAATAGCAGATAATGAACCGCCGATATTGGCGACAGAAGCTGGTGCCGGTGCAAGTTGATTTTGCTTAAGCGATACTGTTTGTGCACTTGCACTTGCACTAAGAACACACACAGCTATAAATACCCAAAAAATATATTTTAGTGAGCGGACAAATTGCGGTAAATTTTTTTCTCGCATAACACGCCCTTATTATTTTAAATTTTTATGGCCAGAAAAACTGGTACTACTAACATCTTTTTTTTGTACCATTTCTTGTTTTTCCACCACTTCTTTTTTTTGTAGCAGCGCCATTAATTTTTGGCTGAACTCTGAGGACGCAGGAATTGCATTTTCAGTAGTATTCACCACTGGCTCTTCAAATACATGTAATGCATTAATGTGCGTAGCAGTTATGCCTAACAAAATTTGTTTGCCACCTACATCCACTAGCATTATTCGTTCACGCGTACCCAACGGCATGGTGGATAACATTTTAATGGTAGAATTTTGCATAAATCCACCCTGACTAAAACGTTTCACAAACCACGACAAACCATAAATCAAACCCAAAATTAACATCAAACCGCCGACTAGATTGGCCAGCTGTGATGAGCTGCTAATTTTTTTAGGGTCCGCAAGTGCTGGCTTATTGATGGATAGATTGGTCGCCGTTGGAGCTATTGTCTGAATGGAGGCTGTAGGAACAGAGATTGTAGAAGCAGAGGTTGCAAGAGCAGGCGTCGGCATAACAACAGCTGAAATTTCAGTAACGGTAGTCGCAGGAGCCTTAGTCATTACTTCTGCAAACACAATTTGCGCCAATAGAGTGAATGAAAAAAAACAAAATAAAATGGGTACACGCAAACCGGTAAACAAAAATTTGTGCGTGCCGATGTTTAGGCCGGCGCTTAGCTTCATGGTTTTACCTTTTATTTGATTAAGGGTTAACGCAATTTCTTAATGCGCTCTGCCGGGCTGATGACATCCGTCATACGAATACCAAACTTTTCATTAACCACCACCACTTCACCGTGCGCAATTAAAGTACCGTTTACGAGCACATCTAAAGGCTCACCCGCCAAGCGATCCAACTCAATCACAGAACCTTGGTTAAGCTGTAATAAATTACGAATGGTAATAGAGGTGCGCCCCACTTCCATTGAAATGCTCACCGGTATATCCAAAATAACTTCTAGCTCAGGGTTAACCGTTGCCCTACCAGAGTCGCTTTGCAATTCTTCAAAGTTAACCGGGCTCGCTTTTGCTGCCGCTTTCTCTTCAACCTCGGCTTGCTCTGCCATAGCGGCAGCCCAATCATCACCCGTATCATCTTGATCATCTTTTGCCATGATTAACTCCTGGAGTACCTGTTATATTTTGTGCGCTGGAACGGTCAATAAATTCTTTTACTTTTAACGCGAGATTACCACGCGATTGTCCGAGCTGAGTTCTGAACATAGGCACGCCATTAGCGGTGAGCACATGAAAGCTGGGGAACTCAATAGGAATTACATCGCCTTCTTTTAAATCAACAATATCTCTTAACGTAATATCGCGACGAATCACATCGCATTCCAAATCTACTTTTGCGGAAAGTACATCTTCACGCAGTGCTTTAATCCAACGCTCATCTTGCTCATCACTATCGCTTTGCAAGCCAGCATCCAATACTTCACGAATAGGTTCAATCATGGAGTACGGCATAGTGATATGCAGCTCACCACCACCACCATCCAATTCAACATGGAACGTACTTACTACGACTACTTCACTAGGGCTTACGATATTCGCAAGCGATGGGTTTACTTCTGAATGAACAAATTCGAAATTAATGGGTATGACAGCTTTCCAGGCTTCGGTTAAATCGATAAAAACCTGGTTTAATACCATTTGTACAACACGCAATTCTGTTGGTGTAAATTCACGACCTTCAATTTTTGCGTGACGACCGTCGCCACCGAAAAAATTATCAACCAGTTTAAATACCAATTTCGCATCAAGAATAATTAATGCTGTACCGCGCAAGGGACGAAACTTCACCATATTTAAACTGGTGGGCACATAAAGCGTGTGCACATATTCGCCAAATTTTTGAATTTGAATACCGCCAACGGAAACGTCCGCAGTGCGACGCAACAAATTAAACATACTGATGCGGGTATAGCGCGCAAAGCGTTCATTGATCATTTCCAGCGTAGGCATGCGCCCACGCACGATCCGATCCTGACTAGTGAGATCGTAATTTTTTGCCGTACCGGGCTCGTCAGCCAACCCGACGCCTACGTCGCCATCATCAACACCGTGTAAGAGGGCATCAATTTCGTCTTGCGATAATAAATCTTGCACTGGTTGCTATCCTTTCTATTGCATAACAAAATTAGTAAAAAGAATTTGTTCGATATTAGGTAAAGCTTTTTTAGGTTTTTCTGATTTTTCTGGCGCTTCCAGCTGTTCTTTAATCAGTATGTTTTGCACTATTTTTAACGCTGCAGTACGTAGCTTTTCTTTACCTTCAACGGTTTGTAGATCATCAAAAGTTTGGCTACTTAGCAATAAAACCAAACCATTGCGCACCGCCGGCATGTGCAATTCCAATATTTTTAATACCGCTTCATCGCGATACATCACCGTTAATTCTGCCTGCAAAAACCGCTGCCTGCCGTTGACATCATAATTAACCGTAAAATTAGGTTTGAGCGCTAAATAAATAATGGGCATTGCTGGCTCAACTGACTCACTGGCTTTAGCAGCCACGCTGCTTTCAGCGCCGACACTCGCCTCACTGCTAGTTGTCGTGGCTTCGCCTGGCGCTTTTTTAGGGGCTAATAATTTAATGACAGCAACAGTAGCGCCAATAGAAATTGCAACCAGTAGAAAACCACCGCCAATAATCACCAGCAATTTTTTTCTTTTTTTCTTCGTCTCTGTGGCCGCAGTCGCGGCTGCGGCTGCGGCCTCGTCCTCTTCACTTTGTTTTGCACCTTTCTTTTCTGCTGCCATGTCAAAACTCCGTCACATTCTTTCACTAATGGGGATTCAGCAATAGCTGTGCCAGCTATTCCTCACTACAGCGTAGCAGTGGATTATATGTTTGCTAGGAATGGGGGCTGGTATTAAGGTTTTTTTAACGCAATCGGAAACAAGAAAGATCTCTGCGTACAAATTTCAAGCGAAATGAATGAACAAGCAGTGCAAGGTTTTGCAGGCTGGCCGTCTTTGGGCAATAAATATTATGAATTAAACGCCTCGCCGCAAGCAGCGAGGTATATTTTTGTTCCAAAAATTTATTTCGTGGCAAGCCACGGGGAATTTAGCCATCGCTTGCGATTAAAATCCAGTATCGCCCCTTCGTGGCCTCATTCAAAGAAACACTATTTGATTAGGCGTAATGGTCCACTAGACGCTGCTGAATAATAGCGGAAACCCTTACCAGGGTTTCATCTTCAACTAATTCTGCGGTACCGCCCTGACCTTGCTGCCCCTTGGCTTCGCCTTGCTGGCGATGAAAGGATCTATCTGAAACATCAACATTCACTAAATTTAAACCCTGCTCACTAAACATGTCGCGTAAACGAGTAAGGCTTTGATCAAGCACCTCCCGCACACCCGCGTGATGGCTGGTAAAACTCACACTAGCTTGATCTTGATTAACGCTGACTTTTATATGCATCGGCCCAAGATCAGGTGGGTCTAAACGTATCTCAGCAGCAGTGACATTTTGTGCGGCCAACCAGAGTACTTTTTCACCAACAGCTTGGCTCCATTGCGGCTGCCCAACGGTAACGGGTATGGCAGCTTGTACAACAAAACTTCGCGTTGCAGGCGCTAGTGAATCTGCGCTGCGCCCAAACGCATCAGGCGCCGCCGAAGAAATATTTGTATTGGCAGTTGTTGTCGATTTATTACCGCTATCACCTAGCGCCTGCTCAGCTGCATTTGCCTTGGTGTGGCTAGTCATGGATTGAAGCATTTTTTCAAATTGATTGTTTGAATCAATATCTGCTCCTGAAACCTGTGCTGTATCACTGGTTAGTGAAGCGTCACTTTTAGCGGTATCGGAAACAGTTGTATTTTTAAATGCGCCCAAAGGTGCAGTATCGGACGTAGCCTTCATGCCGACAACTTCTGCCTGTATGGCTGCCGAGGCTGCTATTGTTGGTGCAACTAACGTTGAAGTTGCTTCTGCATTTGCAGCAGGATTCTCTTGATAATTTACATTGAAACCATTCGTCAATACGGATGAATTAGTATTGGCGTTGTCGATTGCAGTAGAAGATTTTTCAGCATTATTTAATGATTTAATATCATTGGAAAGTTCTAACTGAGATTTAAACGCCGAGTTTTTTAATCCCTCAGGATTTTCAGCGCTCGATTTAATTCCATCTCCATCTGTCACGGCAGCGGTTGTTTGTTCTGCAGTAGCCACACCGGGAATTATTACATTAGCGGCAGATTCTGAAACAGATTGCTCTGCACACTTTTGTTTTTTTTCTCTATTGATTTCTTCTCTATTGGCTTCTTCTCTACTGGTTTCACTGTCTAGCTTTTCTTTAGCGCTAGCTTGGCGCAGCTTCTCGCTTGCCAATTGCATCTTGTCGTTAGCCTGCCGCGACTTTTCATTGGCTTCTTGTAAATTATCGGCACGCTGAGAGGCCCGTTTATTAGCCGCACTATTCTCGATGTTAGCAGTGTTTTTAGCCGCAGCCGTATGACTTCTGGATTGTTTTTGGCTTCGATCACTTGAAGCTGTTTTCGCCCTCATTTGTGCTTTTGATTCTTCGTCCTGATCAGCTCGAATATCTTTCATAGTTTGCTGAAAATTCTGAGCAGAATGGTCATTGGCAACAACGCGATTAGGAGCGTTATTTACAGATTGTTGCGCAGGTGCCACATTTAATACACTGCCATACGCCGAACTACCATTCATTGCCACCGCTCCTGTGCCGTTACGGCAAATGTTTGCCGCTTTTACTGAAGGTTGAGGGATATTAAAAGATCTAACAGGATTAGAGCAAAGTAAGTGCCAAGTGTTTGCAGGCGAAATATTAATATAAAAGGAGCAGGAGGAATAAATTCTAAAGCAGTATTATGGAGCGCCTATTGCAGAGCATGTATTGCGAAGAGTATGTTGTAACGAATGTATATAAAAAGTATGGATATGAAAGTATGGATATGAAAGTATGGATTAAAAATCTAACAAAAATTATTTTAAGTAATCAAGCAACATTTTTTGAATAACTGCAAATTCTTCTTCGATGCAACAAAGATCTTCAGCAAAACTTCCAAAATTGGAATCCAATGCTTTCTGTTCAAGCGAGCCGCATAAGCTTGCTAATTGCACCGCACCCAAATTGCTACAGCTACCTTTAAAACTATGTGCGGCACGGCGAATAGCATCGCCATCCGTGGAGTGCATCAAAGACTGAAGTGTAGCTATGCGACTTCTGGAATCAGTTAAAAAAGTTTCAATTAACAAGGCAAAATCATCCTCCATGACTTCTTTCAACACATTGACTGCATCGTAATCTAGATGTTTTGGTTTAGTCATCGTTAACCCACTCAAAAATCACGTCTACTTTATTACCGTTACCGGAGTAGCGCACCGTTTTACACAATTTTTCAACGAGTGAAATACCGCGGCCACTGTAGCCAAGAGTAGAAATATCTTTGCCACTTTGTGCAGTGAAGTCAAACCCTTTACCACTATCTTCAACGCACAAATTAAGTGTTCCACCCTCAACATTAGCCGAGAAAGTAAAATAAATACGCACAAAACCCGTCGTGATTTCATTTAAAAGATGTTCACGCAAACTATAGTATTGCGCAAAACCATCCGGTGATTTTTTTAACGCAGCATCTAAACCCAAAACACCATGTTCCAGGGCATTAGAATATAATTCCGCGAGAATGGTAAAAAGGCTTCCACTAAAACTCCGCAACTCTGGCACTTCCATTAAGATATTGAGTAAGAATGGTAGGGGATCAAATACTTTAAAACTTTCCGGTTTTACCTCAAAGTGCATATTCCAGGTAACCATACACAATTCATGGCGAATGAAAGCGCGTTGCGCTTTATTATCGAGAATATCCGGGGCTTCCATTTTTATTTCAATAAAAGATAAATCATCGTCCTGCTCCCCACCGCCAATAAATTCTTTTACATCGCTAAGAATTTCATTGAATAATTTTTCAGGCTGTTGATTATTGGAAAAAATAGCCAGCAAACTTTCTTCGCCATACATATCTCCAACTGGATTACGCGCTTCATGAATACCATCTGACCACATAAAAATTCTATCGCCAGCATCCAAATCAAAATGCTGCACATCATTTTTAAAATTTCGTTCAGACAGCACGCCGAGCGGCAAATGTGTTGATTGAATGTGGATAATACTGGCGTCTTTTGTGCGATAAATCATGCCAGCAGGCAAACCACCATTCCAAACTTTAATGTGATTGCGTCTAAAATTTATATCTATCATGGTGGCGCAACAAAACAGCCCAATGGGTAAAATTGCTTTTAATTTTTTATTAATTTCACACAACACATCAGACATTGAAAAGCCTTTGTGTATCATGTCATAAAAAATAGATGCCAGCGGCATAGCACCAATCGCCGCGGGCAAGCCGTGGCCAGTGAAATCGCCGAGTAAAACAACCATATTGCCGTTGGGGCGAATAGCAGCCACCATTACATCGCCGTTAAAAACCGCCAACGATGATAAAAAATATTGTACATTGCTAGCATTCAAACAACCGCTGTGGGCAACATTATCAAATACTTGTTTAGCAACTGTTTGCTCTTGTAATAGCCGCCGATGATGCTGCGCTAATTGATCGCGCTGGCTCAACATTGTGGAGTGCAAACCACGCATCCGATTAAAGGATTTTATTTTAGCTTTTAAGATGACGCGATTGTAAGGTTTCGATAAAAAATCATCGCCACCAGCATCAAGACAATGCACAAGTGATTCAGTATCTTGCAGGGAAGTCAGAAAAATAATGGGGACAAGTTCATCACCGGCCAATTGTTTTATTTGGCGCGCCGCACCGAAGCCATCTAACTCAGGCATAAGCGCATCAAGCAAAACAATATCAGGGCGCTCTTGCTGGAAAATGGCAACAGCTTCAAGACCGTTCTTTGCAGAAAATACTTGATGCCCTTCTTTGCGCACTATCGTTTCCAAAATCATCCGATCGGAATCAGTGTCATCGGCAACAAGAATTTTTAAGCTGTTTATATCTGTCATAACAATATCTCAAGGCAACTATGTTATAGCGGCTAAATATATATAACTACATATACAACTACATATAGCAACTTACACATAGCAACTACACGTCGCCTCTACTTCCACTCACAATCCGTTGTGATATAGGTAATTTTTACTTGATTATTGAATTGTGAACAATTGCTCAAAATTTGAAATCAGCAATATTTTTTTCACATCGGGCGAGCAATTAACAATCTCTATCTTCGAGCGCTCGCCTCCGGCGTGATCCCGCAACAGCAGTAGCATGCCTAGTGCAGAACTGTCCAGGTAAGATGTACCCTGTAAATCAACGCAGTAGTGACTGGGAGCCTGCGTAAGTTTTTCATAGCAATTACGAAAATCTTGATGCGAGCTGAAATCAAAACGCCCTTGGATGTAAATTGTAAATTGCGTACCATCTGCAGAAACAATTGATGTGATAGCCATGTTTTACCTCTTTATCACATTATTCGAATATTCATTGTGTGGATTTTTGTCGATTTAGACGGCAGTAAACCGGTTCCCTTAAACCATGGGCACTTCAAACTATAAGGCATTTGGTTTATGCCATATATCCTTTCAAACCTAAGGGTAGCCGATAACTAACATTTGTATAGCCCTTAATAAAAGAATGAGCTCTATTTTTACTGTAACTCTTTACGTCCGTATTGCTGACTAACCAACTCATCCAATTCTTTTTGGAAGCGCTTGTCTAATAACAGGCTTTCGTCGTGCTCTAAACGAAGAATCAACTCCTTGATAGAATCACATTTGTGATGAGCTACACGCCATCGCTGTTGCAGTTTATCAAGTACTGCATTTAAACGCTCAAGTTTTGCTTGCTGTTCTTTACAGGCCTCACCCAACCGCTGAATAAACCCACTGTAGGCAATCAATTCATGCGGACGCACATCCACTTTACGCTCTGAATAAGTTTGCAAATATTGCTTGGCATAGTCGTCCAACTCGCGCAGCTGCTGCGTTTCAGCGGCGACCAATGCACGTTGCTGACTAAGCTGCTGACCGGCCTCTTGCTCTTTGCGCTCGGCTAACATGAGCACTACTTGCAAACGCTTGGCGCGCGATTCAACCATAAGCCCATCCTAATATTAGCGGTCGCAATACTAACAGCTTAAGTCGCTGTTATTGATACTTAAGTAATTGCTAAATAGCTATTGCCGATGTTGCGCTGCTAAAGGCCCAGCTGCCTTGGGTGAAGGAGGCTTGAGCAAGACCTGTAAATTAGCAATAGATTCTGGCATTAACACCGGCTGCGCAATGCCTTGTTGAATAAATGCGCGCAAATAGGGGAAGCGTTCAATAGCAATATCTGTTTCCGGATCAGCCCCCGGTGCATAGGCACCGATGGCAATAAGATCACGGTTTTGTTGATAACGCGCGAGCAATTGTTTGAAGCGCTGCATCAGCTTGAGATGAGTATCTGACACTATATTTTGCATCACGCGGCTGATAGAAGCTTCCACATCAATCGCAGGATAAATACCCTCTTCTGCTAATTTACGCGAGAGCACTATATGGCCATCAAGAATCGCACGTGCGGCGTCCGCAATAGGGTCTTGTAGATCATCCCCTTCAGTCAGTACGGTGTAAAACGCTGTGATAGAACCTTCACCTTTTGCGGCATTACCCGCACGCTCAACTAACTGTGGAATTTTAGAAAAAACGGAAGGCGGATAACCCTTGGTCGCAGGAGGTTCACCGATTGCCAAAGCAATTTCACGCTGTGCCTGGGCAAACCGGGTTAGTGAATCCATTAACAACAATACATTTAAGCCTTTATCGCGATAGTACTCAGCGATACGGCTGGCTAATTGCGCAGAGCGTAAACGCATCAGAGGCGCATCGTCTGCGGGTGATGCTACAACCACCGCACGGCGCAACCCTTCATCACCAAGAATATGATCAATAAATTCTTTTACTTCGCGACCACGCTCACCCACTAGCCCTACCACCACAACATCAGCAGTCGTAAATTTCGTCATCATCCCCATCAATACACTTTTACCAACGCCGCTTCCCGCCATTAAACCAAGGCGTTGGCCGCGCCCTACGGTAACCAAGGCGTTGATAGCACGCACACCTACATCCAGCGGTTCGCTAATAGGATGGCGCTGCATGGGGTTAATTTCTTGCGGCGTAAAATCGAGAAATTCATCGCCGATTAGCGGGCCTTTGCTATCGAGTGGCTGACCAATTCCATTCACCACCCGGCCCAACAACTGCGGTCCGATACGCATACCTTGATGCGTAGAAACAGGTACTACTCGCGCACCAGGCTGAAGGCCTTCGACACGTTTGATCGGCATTAAAAAAACTTTTTCGCCGGAAAATCCTACAACTTCAGCTTCAATGCGGCGGCCATCATTATTGATAACTTCACATTGATGTCCGACTGAAATATTAAGCCCAACGGCTTCCAGTGTTAAACCCACTGAACGCGTAATACGTCCTTCGGCAAGGGGTGCAAGATAAGCCAGATGACGCGGAGCATAGCGTTTAAGGCGAGAGCTTAGAGATTGGCGTTCGAACATCGTTAAACCCCCTCTTCATCCCCGTTCGCCAACTGTCCCGTTAAAAACTGTTCCAGCACTGTTTTTAAACGCAAGGATACTGAGTAATCCACACGGCTTTCTGGCGTTTCAATACGGCAACCACCAATTTGTAATTGCGTATCGCCAAAAAATTTCCATTCGAGCTGCTGTTCTTCGGCATAACTTTCAAGTATTGCCAAATCATCTGGATTGACACAAATGCGGATGTTTTTGCTGCCCACCGGTAGCGCTGCTACAGCGGTTTTTACTAACGCTAAAATTTGGCTTGAATCTAACAGTAGCTCGCGCTGCACCACGCTTTGTGTGAGTGAACAAATAACATCAAGCAGCATATTTTCAAGATCATCATCCTGCGCCGTCAAGGGTTGTAAAAGTGCCTGCATCAAAGTTTGCATTCGCGCTTGCTCAATGGCTAGTTGCTCGCGCATTTCGATAAGGCCTTGTTGACGCCCAGCTTCATAGCCTTCTGCTTGTCCCTGTTGCTGTCCATTTTTGAAACCTTGCGCAAAACCATCTTTCTCAACAGAGTCAAAAATATCTTGCATATGTTTAGCGCTCATTCCCGGTTTTGAGCGCACCGACATTTCAACATTTTCAATCGTTTCTTTACCTTGCCTGAGCAATTTATCGCGACTCTCACGCGCTTCTTTTTCGGCGCTTGAAAGCACGCGGCCGCTATCCGTAACCGGTGGCATAACCCATGCGCGAACATCTCCTACACTTTCTGCAGGTATACGGCCGGGTATTGATTTTGATGTCATCTGTTTACCATCTCAGTCGTAATGCAAAACGCTTGTTTATAAATAATCATTTGGCAAAAATTAAACCATTATTTTTATTAAACCATTGTCTTAATTAAACCATTGCTTCGCCACTGCCGCCCAACGAGATCTCACCTGAGTCAGCCATACGTCGGGCAATAGTAAGAATTTCTTTTTGCGCCGCTTCCACGTCGGATAAGCGCATGGGGGGTTTGGTTTCCAAATCGTCGCGCAGTAATTCGGCAGCACGCTTGGACATATTTTGAAATATTTTTTCTTGCAATGCTTCATCCGCACCCTTAAGTGCAACAATCAATACTTCCGATGAAACCTCGCGTAATAATGCTTGAATACCACGATCTTCCACGTCTTTAAGGTTATCAAATACAAACATAAGATCTTGAATTTGGTTGCCCATATCTTCATCGAGCTCTTTGATGGAATCCATCAAGTCGGCTTCAATAGAACCATCAAGATTGTTCATAATTTCCGCCGCCACTTTGTAACCACCCATAGCTTTGGTTTGCGAGCTGGCATTACCAGAAAATTGTTTTTCGAGAATATCATTTAATTCATGTAACGCAGTGGGTTGCACGGTATCCAGTGACGCAACGCGCATCATGATATCAATGCGAACTTTTTCAGTGAAAAATGCCAGAATTTCAGCGGCTTGGTCGGCATCTAAATAGGCGATAACGATGGCCTGAATTTGTGGATGTTCATTGCGAATAATATCGGCTACTGACCGCGCTTCCATCCATTTTAATGTGTCTAATCCCGTGGTATTTCCACCGAGTAAAATACGGTCAATCAAACTATGAGCCTTGTCTTCACCGAGTGCTGTAACGAGCATTTTACGAATGTAACCATCGGCGCCTACACCCAAGCCAGTTAAGGTGCGCACCTCCTCTAAAAAACTACTCATGACCGCTTGCACATCTGCTTGCTGGACGTTGTTAAGTTGCGTCATAGCACCGCCAATACGCTGTACCTCTTTAGGGCCCATATGCTTGAGAATTTCCGCAGCATCTTGCTCACCAAGCGACATCAATAAAATGGCGGCTTGATCTAGATAGCGCAACTTTCCTTTAGGCTTGTCTGCAGGTTTATCAGGAGCATTACTCATAATCTACTCATCATTGTAATCATCATAGTACTCGTCATAGTATTCTTCATAGTCATGGGTACAGGTTATTTTCAGTATTGCTATTCTTCTTGATTAACCCACTTTTTAACTACTTGTGCGACGCGACCAGGATCGTTAGCAATTAAACCTTTAATGGAGTCCAGCTGTTGTTCATAAGCTTGCTCCGGCCCATTTAATAGTAAGGAGCTGCCACCACTTAAGGTGACCGTATCATCCCCTGTCATATTGCCTAAACCAGCCGCTTCTAGAGCCGCCAATTGTCTGGCATCTTCCTGTTCCGCAATGCCGCCACCAGAGCGAGCTATGCCGTTAAACACCGGGCGCAATAAACCAAAAATTAATGCCAAAATAATAATAACGCCAGCTAACGATTTGATGTGAGGCAAGAGCCATTTTTCCCACCATGGCATTGGTGCTAGTTCAGCGTCCGGAGCATCAGTAGCACTTGCATTCATAAACGGCGAGTTAAGTAAATTAACACTATCACCCCTTACTGCCGAGTAACCCACCGCGTCTCTCACCAGTATAGTCAAACGTTCAAGTTCGTTCGCTGTCCAGGGTAAACGAGTTTCAACACCTTCAGCATTTTTGCTGACTTTATCATCCACAACTACCGCCACGGTTAAACGTTTTAACGTGCCTTGTTGATGTTTGGTATAGCTAACAGTTCGATCCAATTCAAAATTACGGGTTGCTTGTTCGCGATTGTTGGATGGTGTTTTAGCCGCTGCCGGTTGACCATTTTGCGCTGTTAATTGCTCTGGAACTTGAGCTGCAGCAGGCGGCTGATTGGTTAGTGCGCCGGGAATTCCTGCAGCGGCATCACCACTACTACGAGTTTCAGTTAGCGTTTGTTCACTGCGCATCGCGGGCAAATCAGGGTTGAAAGTTTCTGCTGCTTGCTCAACGGCGGTGAAGTCAATGTCTGCACTTACTTCTGCACGGAATTTACCATTACCCACGACGGGCTCTAAAATTCCACCAATGCGTTTGATAACCGATTCCTCTATCGCATGCGCATATTCATGTTGTTTTCCGGCAAGCAATAATTCCTGACTATCCTCACCGGTAGATAATAAATTACCGTGCTGATCTACCACTGTTACATCTGCAATTTTTAAATTAGTAACGCTTGAAGCCACCAAATTCATAATCGCTTTTACTTGAGCAGGCTCTACAGTTCTACCCGCAAAGACCTCTACAAAAACGGATGCTGTTGGTTTGGAAGCATCGCGCACAAATACAGTTTGTTTCGGAATGGCTAAATGTACGCGAGCACTGCGAATGGTATTGATGCTGGTAATAGTTCGCGCAAGTTCGCCTTCAATACTGCGTTGGTAACGTGTGCCCTCTACAAATTGACTGGTACCTAAAGGCTGCTCTTTATCCATCAATTCAAAACCGGGTGTTGAACTGCCAGGCAAACCAACTTCGGCTAATTTCAAACGCGCCATATGAATATCATCGGCAGCAACTAATACTGCTCCGGTATTATTGTCCAACTTGAATTTAATTCTATTTTGTTCGAGTACCTGCGTAACATTACCAGCATCTAAATTATCCATCCGCCCAAATAAGGGCCGATAATCATCGCCTTGTGTCCAGAGCACTACTGCAAAACCAATCGCCACGCTCGCCGCTAAGGCGATCATTAACCCAACCTGACGAAATAAATTCATGTTGGTAAAACCTTCCGCTAAATCTCCACCGCGAAATTTAGCAGTAGTAGGAAAATTTCCAGAATTGGCAGCTGCTGTATTGGCCATAACCTATAAACCTTTATGAGTGACTGGAGGCTAAAACTAAATGGGCATATTCATAACGTCTTTATAGGCGTCAACTAATTTATTGCGCACCTGCACCATCGCTTGAAACGACACTGATGCCTTTTGCGAAGCAATCATCACATCCGTAATATCCACACCGGCAATACCTTTTTCATAGGCATCCGCCATAGAACTGGATTTTTGTTGTACATCATTGACGTTACTAATAGCTTTCGTCATTAAGTCGCCAAAACTCGGCATCTTATTGGTGGGCTCAACTTGTAAACCGGATAACGCGCGATTAGGTGCCATATCGCCAACAGCTAAACCCTGGGGCCGCTGAAATGCTTGTGTTTGCATTTTCATGCTGCGCATATCACCGAGTAGACGATTGATATCAACACGATCAGTCATGACAAAGCTCCTGTAATAACCTGTAATAAAAATAAATAGACAGTGTTGTGATAAAAAATCCGCGACAAAAAAATGTCGCTCACCATCATTACCGCATCATTACAGAGGATAAAGCATAAAGCAGGCCAAAAATTGCCGCATGGCAAGCCCGCATGGCAAGCGTTGACCAACAAATCAAATTTTCGTATAAAACTCACCCATCTTGTTCATATAACTGCCCCATTTTCTTCATGTTATTGTCACGAAGACACGGTACTTTTCTAAAACTTGAAGTAACAATAGCAACCGAAATATTAGCAAAGAGGAATGATGCATGAACCAACCCATACAACTTCATGATGCCGATGTAATGGATCACGCCATGGCTGCCTATTTATTGGATGCAGTCGCAGCAAAAAGTAAAAACAATAAGGTAAGAGTCAATATGGAATGCAGAAGAAAGCTGGAAATAAAATGGGAAGAGCGCCGCTTACAGCGCGCGATTTCTGAATTTGACTTTAATTAAATAAGCCGAGAAAACGCGACCACGCGCTACCCGGAAACTTATATGGCCCAAAACTTGGCCTTGGATTATTACTCGCCATTGAATTATCAATAGCGTTCGGGTTTGGCCATGCGCGCTTTAGCAATTCCATTATCATTCAGTAATCGCAAATCCCTCTTCACGCAAACGCGCCATTTTGTAACGCAATGTACGCGCGCTAATTCCCAAGCGTACTGCGGTATTTTTACGACTGCCGCCTTCCTTATGTAGGGTGTCCATAATAATTTCGTATTCGCGCTGTTTTAAATCACTACCCAAGGCTGGGTTGGGAGCGTAAGGTGTTCCGCTAATCAGCGAAATGTTATTGTTAATGATATTGGGCACACGCAAATCCTGTGAAAAATCTCGCGCCGCATAAACATTGTTAGCATTCGCCATAAAATCACGCGCTAACGACGACTGGTTTTGGTTAGGTTGCTGTTGCGATTGATAATGCCTTGCTGCTTCAACCAAGGTAGGTTTTTGGCTATAAATATCACCCGCATCCAAACCTAAATCTTCTGGATTAATCGTATTTTCTGTTTGTAAAATCAATGCGCGCTGCATAATATTATCAAGTTCCCGTACATTACCCGGCCACGAATAACTCAGCAAAGCTTGCTGTGCAGAAGTTGATAAAATAACACCATGACGATTTTGTTTTTGCGCATGTTTAAGCAGAATTTTTTGCGCCAAGGGTACTATATCATCTAGCCTATCGCGTAATGGTGCCCATTGCAGCGGCAATACGCTTAAACGATAATATAAATCTTCACGAAATTTTCCTGCTACAACTTCATTGCGCATATCACGATTCGATGTTGCAATGACACGCACATCCAGTTTGATTGTTTTGCGTCCACCCAAACGCTCCACTTCACGCTCTTGCAACACGCGCAATAATTTTGCTTGCAAACCAACATTCATTTCTGAAATTTCATCAAGCAACAATGTACCGCCATTTGCTTGTTCAAACTTTCCCGGCGCACTGGAATGTGCTCCTGTATAAGCACCCTTTTCGTGGCCGAACAACATCGCCTCCAACATATTTTCTGGAATAGCTGCGCAATTAATCGCAATAAAGGGTTGCTGTGCTCGCGGTGAGTGATTATGAATATAACGCGCAAGCACTTCTTTACCCGTGCCTGATTCACCAATAATTAACACGGTGGATTCAGATTGCGCTACGCGTTGCGCCAACTGTAAAAGTTGCCGACTGGACGCAGCCTGAGCAATCGGCTCATCGCCTTGAATTTGCGCAACACCTAAATGACGGGCAATGGTTTCCACTAAAATTTTAGGTGCAAAGGGTTTAACCAAATAATCCACCGCGCCATTTTTTATCGCATCAACCGATTGGCTGATACTTGCGTAAGCAGTAATGAGTATCATCGGGATGTGTGGATACTGCGCTTTCACTTCCAGCAACAAATCATGGCCACTCATTGCGCCCATATTTACGTCAGAAATAATCATGCGCAAATCACCGTCATGCGCTAATGTTTGCAGCGCTTCTTCCGCACTTTTTGCGGTAACTACGTGATATTTTGCCAGCTGTAAAGTATCCGCGAGGGCTTCACGTAAATTACGATCATCCTCAACCACTAAAATTTTTATCGCGTCATCGGCAACATCGGAATGCAATGTCGTTGTAGACCCTGATGCTACTGCGAGTGATGTGAGGCCCATGTTATTTCTCCTGCCGAATGGCGAAAGGCATATAGAGGCTGGCGCAAGTGCCCTGCCCCAAGGTAGATTGCAAATTGAAATGACCGTGATGTGCATTAGCAACCGCTTTAACGACCGCCAAACCGAGACCAGTGCCCTGTGCTTTGGTCGTAACGAATAGCTCGCCGAGGTTAGGTAATAATTCTGGCGCAATGCCAGGGCCCGCATCGCAAACCGCAATCATTAATTGCGCATTTTTGTTGGCATCTTTATCAGTTGTATTGCTAAGAGCGTTGTTACTCGTGAGTGCAAACGTAATCCGTAAACTGGCATTGTGCTCTACTGCTTGAATCGCATTATTGACTAAATTTAACAACGCACCTATGAGCGCCTCTCGATTGCATTGAATGACTTTTTCTTCGCACTCATTGCGCCACAAGCAAATAGATTCTGTGGTCATTAACGGTACTTCCATCGCCTCGGCAAATGCAGATTGCAATTCTTTTACCGTAATTACATCATTGAGCGGCAATTCACCTTTGGCAAATACCAACATATCTTGCACTTGGCGTTCAATATTATTTAAACGATTGCAAATTTTTTCAGAAAATTGTTGGCGCTTTATTTCATCCAACTTACTATTGCAAAGATGGCCGGCATATAACATAGCGGCCGATAAAGGGGTGCGAATTTGATGCGCTAATGCGCTCATCATTTTACCCAGTGCAGAAAATCGTTCACTACGGCTTAATTCACTTTGTAAGCGCCGTGTTTCTGTTTGATCGGTGAGTAAAATTATTTGACCATTAGCACCCAAATTGCGAGTAGCAATGCTAATACGGCGACCATCGCGTAAAGACACTTCATGGCCATCGTCTTGACGCGGCGCGAAACTACGCACGATGACCTGGCGCCACAATTGTCCTTGTAAAGGTTCACCTAATAAATCAATGGCGGCAGGATTGCATTCTGAAATACGCCCGGAGGAATCAAGCACAGCAACTCCACCTGGTAAAAAATTCAATAAATTTTCAAGACGATTTGCAATTTTTTCTTTCTCTGCCAATTCCTTCAGACGCTGATCAGCAACACTACTTAACTCCTGATTTAATTCAGCGACGCGGTTTTCAAGCAGATAATAAGAATCTGTCAGCTGTTGCGACATTTGATTAAATAACTCAAATGCACTTTTCAAATCCTGACTTTTATCAGAGACAGCGGCTTCGCCAACAACAGGGTTTACAATTAAAAGCTGATTGACAGGCAAAGGCTCAACCATCATTGCTGGCACTAGCGATAAAGCAGTAGCTGTGTGGATACTGTGCAGGCCCGGCATGGGCTAACCCTCGTATGAATAGCGTCAAACAACTAACGCAGAGTTTGTTCATACAGAGGGTTTTGCAAAGGTGATGCCAAAATATTTATAGCTTAAAATTCAACAAGTTAGCCACCTCAAAAAAACACTAGTCAAAACCTTGGCACCAGAAATAGTTGTGGCAACAGTTAATTAAGTTATGCATGGCCAGCAAACTTTATCTAAAACAAGCAAACTTTATTTAAAAGTAGCATCGACCTAAACACAAACATTTCACTATCCACAAACATATTGCCGCTATTGAATAGCTCGTAGGCATTACCATAAATGGCCTGTAAATATGCATTTTTGGTTTGGAGTTTTATCTAACCACGATCAACTCACAATACTGAATTTTTTTGTGTTTACCAACGTACGCTGACACACAGACCGCCATCAGGAAAGAATGAGATCGTAGATGTTCCTACTAACAACAATTGCTAGTAAGAAAATAAATTTTCGGCAATATTTTAATAATGTCGTTATTGAATATTAATTATTGGAGTAATGAATCATGAACAAAGATCAAATCGAAGGCACAGTAAAAAACGCAGCCGGCAAAATGCAACAAAAAGTTGGCGAAGCAGTAGGTAGTGACAAGCAACAAGTTAAAGGCTTGGAAAAACAAATCGCAGGCAAGGCGCAAGAAGCCGTTGGTAATTTCAAAGAAAATATCAAAGATGCCAAAAAAAGCCGTTAATAACGCAGCAATGAAATTTTTTAATAGTTATGAAAAAGGATCTCTAATGGGTTGCATTGGAGGTCCTTAAATCATTGTGGCGGTTTACTTCCGCGTTAAACATAGGCATGTGCCACCAGTCTGATAGCCCATAAGGCATGAAGTTTTGGTAGTCCTACATTGCAGTAAACTAGCATGGAAAGCTAAGAGATTTCCAATCATGGTTAGTCTGGTGCACAAAATTGCAAATAACAACGATCCACATGCTCAGCAAATCGCCGAAGCAATCGTCTTAAGATGGCAAAAAATTGAGTTCGGTCTGTGTCCTATTATTGGCCGACGAGGCGTTGCCGCACTTTATAAACGCAGCCTGCATCTTACTAGTCAAACCTATCCATGGCTGGCGAGCACAGATAATGGAATTAATTTCGCGGCGTTTAAAGTAGCACTCGAACAACAGAATAGTGCCGATGCAATAGCCGCCGGGGATGCTCTGCTAGAAACATTCTACGAATTGTTTAGTACTTTGGTCGGATCCTCGCTATCCGAACGATTACTGTTCTCAGTGACGAACTAACTCTTCCAGCAATACACTCGTAAAGGACATCCATGAAGAACACCAAAGTAATTATCAATCGTTTAACCACTGGTGTTCCAGGTCTCGATGAAATTCTCGGGGGTGGTTTGTCAGAGTTCTCGTTCAACCTTATCGCAGGATCACCTGGCTGCGGCAAGACTACGCTTGCGCACCAAATAATGTTTGCGTTGGCCACACCGAAGCGCCCCGCACTCTTTTTCACAGTATTGGGAGAGCCACCCCTGAAAATGCTGCGCTACCAACAACAGTTCGATTTCTTCAATAGCGAAGCAATTAATCACTCGATCTACTTCATCAACCTCACTGACGAAATCCAGGCAGGTAACCTCGACGAAGTATTACAGCGGATTGTCACCGAGGTCGAAAAACATAAGCCTGCTTTGGTGTTTGTAGATTCTTTTCGTTCCCTTGCACTTAGTAACATCAAAGAAGGCAATAGCTACAACAACTTACAGCAATTCGTACAACAGCTCGGGATGTTGATGACGAGTTGGCAAGCCACCACATTCCTGCTCGGCGAATACCTAAACGAAACTGATATTAATTCCGTGTTCGCTGTAGCGGACGGGCTGATCTGGCTACGCCAGAGTGTGTTGCGTAATTCGATGGTTCGTAAAATGGAAATCATGAAAATGCGCGGCCAGCCATCCTTGCCTGGGTTGCATACTTTTCGCATTGACACGACCGGTATCCAAGTCTTTCCACCGGCCATAATTCCCAGACCAGCACATGTCGACGCAACCAGAGCACCGCCCTGCATCCGCTTGCAGATAGGTGTTCCAGAACTAGACGACATGCTAGGTGGCGGTTTACCACGCGGCTATTCACTATTAGTGGCCGGCCCATCGGGATCAGGCAAGAGTCTTCTGGCGAGTGCTTTTCTGGCTGAGGGTGCGCGCTGCGGAGAGACTGGCGTTATAGCAGCCTTTGAGCAACATCCAAGTCAATCCCTTAATCGCACCATTGCCGAGCTCATTAACAACGATCAGGTTGGCCTCGTGGACAGCCGTGCATCTGATCTCTCTATCAATGAAATAGTAACGTTTGTTATCAAGGAAATACGACGACTTAAAGCTACCCGGGTCGTGATCGATTCGCTTTCAGGTTTCGAGCTTGCGGTAGCACCCACTTTCCGTGCAGATTTTCGCGAATCAATGGCACGCATGGTCGCTGCCTTAACGAGTGAAGGGGTGACCACGTTAATGACTTCCGAACTTGAAGATCGCTACACAGATTTACGTTTCAGCCCCTACAGCACCGCCTTTCTGACTGACTCAATTATTGTCATGCGTTACATCGAAGTTAATAGCCGACTACTGCGTGTCATGGCGGTGGTTAAGGTGCGCGCCAGTGCCCACTCGAACGAATTGCGCGAATTCAGTATTGGTGATGATGGTATTCGTATTGGCGAGATGCTTCTCGATGAAGAGGGATTACTCGGCGGCAAACCAACTCGAAAACACGTTGCCGATTTACCCACAACAACCAGCGGAGCTAACAATGGTTAAAGCACATAATTCCGATAAGGACAAAACCACTCGCCCCAGCAAGAATGAAGAGACCAATGCAGCGCATGAAAAGGCTATTCATAAATTAGCACAACTGGAAGCGCAAATTGAAAAGTCGCGTGCAATTCTAGCTCGGCTACATATGGATATTCTGCAATCGGGAAGTGTCTGGGCTACCCAACAACCCCAGATAGTAAAAGTAAATGAACAATTGGTATTGGCAACACTAAACGCCCAAAGCGAGGCTGAAGCAAAGGCGCAAGCACTGGAGAAAATATCGCGCGCAGCTGAGCTTGATCCGTTAACAGAAATTCCCAATCGCGTGTTGTTACTCGACCGCTTAGTTCATGCAATCGCCATTGCAAAACGTAATAAAGCCCACTTGGCGCTGCTTTTTGTAGATCTCAATAAGTTCAAGGAGATCAACGACACCTACGGTCACGCAGCCGGGGATCAGGTGCTCAAGCGAGTGGCATATTGCCTCACATCCTCTGTTCGCGAAGCAGATACGGTCAGCCGCTATGGTGGTGATGAATTTCTCATTCTACTTACTGAAGTATCTCAAGCGTCAGATGCAGTTCTCATTGCTGACAAGGTACTCACTGCACTCGGCACGCCCAGCCTCGTGGGTGATGAAATGCTGAGCCTGACCGCTAGCATTGGTATTAGCATCTACCCCACCCACGGCGAAGATATTGACACCCTTATTGCGCGTGCCGACACTGCCATGTATCAAGCAAAAAAGCGCAAGCTCGGTCACCTAGTCTATTGCGGTGAAGAATCCGTCAGCGAATAACCCGCGCAGCTAAATTAATCAACCTGCCATAGAGTGAAATCTAATGATTAAAACATCTCAACTAAAAATGTTATTCCGTTAAAAGACTACAAATTTTTTCAGCTGTTTTCTTTAGTGTTTCAGTATCTGTGTTTTTTGCATACGTAAAACTTAAATCATCCATTGAGTCCATAGGCACTAAATGAATGTGGGTATGCGGCACTTCTAAACCGGCAATCATCATTCCAATACGTTTGCACGGAAACGCAAGCTTTAGTGCATGAGATATTTTTTGGCTTACGCGAATAAGATGTGCCATGACATCCTCAGGCAAATCTGTCCACTGATCAACTTCCATGCGCGGGATAACTAATACGTGCCCTTGACGAATAGGTTGGATAGTTAAAATCGCCACTGCGACATCATCTTTCCACACAAAATTGCCGGGGATTTGGCCTTCTATAATTAAACTAAATACACTTGTCATTACCTTCTCCTAATAAATTGCGAGGCCGCAGCCGAATAATTGTTTTGCCAGAAATTCATCCAGCTGGGCGACATTTTCACTTTGTAATTTCATCGTATCAAAACGTAATTCGATAAATTCATAGCCATGCTTTTTATAAAAATCCTGCTTGATCAATTTTGTTGTTAAAGCAGCGGCATTGTCTTCATTGCCCCATATATCGATGGCAACTTGTAAATCCGGTAGAAAAAAATCGACTATTACTTTTTCATTGCCTGACTGCAAATGATAATTACAAGCGTGATGCACACCGGCAAGATATAACCAATTCTCCACCACAAAAGCTGACTGTAGATTCAGCAACTGCCCACTTAAGGTCTTGTTTGAATGTGTAAATGCTACGCCAGTAAGCTGTGCAATAGCCGCTTGAAAAACCGGATTATCGAGCATAGTTTCTGGCCAGGTAACAAACGGAATTCCCGATTGTTCGCTAGTGTGTTGCTCACCACCCAATATTTTTCCGCGAGGAGTCAGCAGCCAACCGCGAATATGTTTTTTGATCCAGCCACACTCAGCCAATAACAAATTGATTAAACGTGCTGGTAAATCCACTTTGCCGGCAATGTGGGTGGCGCTCAGCGGAGCTTCTGGCAGTAACTTTAGTAATGGGTGATCCTGCACAGATTCAGGCCAGGCGATATATTCGCCATATTTCGGATGGTTAATATAAATACCACCCTCAAATTTACCTTTCTCGGTAAGTTGCCAGTGGTTATCTACCTTCACCATCCATCCACCTTGAGCAAGTAAAATAAATAGCTCTTTGCTCTCCTTCTGCAGTAGGCGCGCCAAGGCGGTGGTGGAGATATGTTTTTCAGACATGTAGTTACCTTCCAACGTTTATAAATTGCAATTTGAAAATGAACAAGTTAAAAACAAACAACTTAAAAAGGGCCTATTTAAACATGAGTCTAACCCAACCTGTAGTTACTCACTAGGCGCCAACGACAGTGCTGGCACATCAATTATGATTTTAACTCTATTTTTGCTGGCTTTAATTTAACCAACCCCCTATACTGCGCGCACTTTCAGTAAAGCCCCTCCTAATTCGTGAGATTAATGTTGCGGGGTTATGCTG
>JANYIO010000007.1 GCA_025362015.1 Gammaproteobacteria bacterium
CGGTACCGGTTTATATATCACGCAGCACTCAAAACAGGATCATGTTTCTCAGCCACTAGATTGCATCGCATCCACTCACCCAAAGCCTTTCCCAGCGCCTCAAATGCCGGATAGATAACCGATTGACCCAGTACCTCATGCGCAATCGTATCGGATAAACCATCAATCACACCCAATGGAATAGCTTTTACTTTTGCGTGCTCACTCGGTGTTAGCAACCGCGATAGAGTTGGATCACAAGGACTCACAATAAACGGTTCCGTAGATCTACATTTTGCATACGATTTACCGATGACACCGCACGATGATTCAGCGCCGGTAAGCAGTTGTCTTGCAAACCCCTTACCCGCTGCCTTATCCCGTAATTCTTTGTCAGCCAAATAATCAAATGACTTCCAGCGATTAGAATCAGGTGCAATCGGTTCCAAAACATTTGCCAGACAATTTTCTTTTTTTCTTAATGGCAAGACACCATTCAGATCAAAAGCAAAAGCATCGCCTAAACCATGGGTAATCGCCACAACACAAAGACGTTTACGTTTTTCCAACGCACCGAACTCATTACCTTCTAAAATACGTTCTTGAAGCGTATAGCCAAAGGTCTCTAATACAGATCGAATAACAGCCATCGATGCGGTATTGGCATACTCCGGGACATTTTCAATAATGACAATGCCAGGGTTAAGCGCCACAATAAAATTAAGAAAGTAAAAAAAATACGCACCGGCTGACTCATGCAATTCAGCAAAGGCTAATTTGTTTTTTGACTTTCCCGCCCTGGATGCGCCGGTGCAGGGAATACCGGCTATCAGTACATCCGCACTCAGCGTATTACCACTGACATTGATCCATTCAATCGGTGATTCAATGACAACGGTTTTATCGCTCCACAACTCAGGATTATTGCGTAAAGACGATTCAAGATAGCGTTTCTCAATTTCAACAACGACCTCAACGAACGATTCGACACCAGCACCCGCAAGCCCCGAATGAATGGCTTTATCCAATACGCCACCACCGTGAAACAGACTACAGACTGAAAGTGCTAAACCGCTACTTAATTTTTTCTTTAATGTTTCTACACGCTCAATAATTTTTCCAACGTATTGGTGTGCAGAAACAATCAGGGTGCCTTTGCGTATGGAAACGCGCAGCATGTCAATACCCTCAAACAACGCAGCCATTTCACTGACCATTACATCAATGATCGGCGACACCTTGCCATTACTTTCGCGCCTACTAACGGTAAATTGGCCTTCATCGCACACACTAATAATCATTTTGGATTCACGAAACACCAAATTGAATTTGGCGCCAGGTGTAATGCCTTCTCGCTGAAGTTTTGTACCCTCAAGCCAAAGACGTTTTTTGCCGCGATGAATGCCTAATTTTGTATTAATAATGGTTGTCATGATTGAACCTCAATGGATTTTAAAAAAGAAAAACCCATTGCGATAAAACCACACCCATTGGATATGCATTATCCCAATGGGTTTGAATGTGAAGCAGAGACTTCTGTGTACTTAAATCAACGTAAGTCGCACCAGGAATACGTTCGTATTACCTGCGCACTGACGGATGATCTTAATGGTTGGCGCAGCTTTACAGCTCGATCATATTTCAGCGCCTACGATAATCTTTACTGTAACGATTTTTATGCGGCACGTTTCCCCGATGTCCACGCACTGGTGCGTACACGCAACTCGTACCGTGTCGCCAACAGATCAAAAATTCGCGTCGCAGCACGAGCATGACCATGAATTGCCAGCGGGTTAAACTCCCAAGGCTCACTTTCATGCGCCGCCTTGAGTTCAACATTCACCGCAAAATAGCCGTGATATTCAACCACTGAAATACGATAGAACCCATTTTCAGCAATCATACGACGACACTCGTGGCGATCAAACTCAATCACGCGCTCGCTAAACAGCGAATACGTTACGGGAATTAAATCCGCAAGGACTTCAATAAAGTCATCATAATGAAACGCGAAATCATCTTCGGTTTCGATAAATATATATTGATCCTTACTTGAATCCCATTCTCCATAAACTTGATCGTGGTCAACGTAAACAGTGTGTGCATTCGTTAAATAATAATTGCCAATGCCCATGATGTATCTCCTCGAATTTTAAAAAATAAAACCCGAAGAGATAAATTTCTCCCGTCGGGAATAATTTTCCCAACGGGCATTTACTAAGATTGAAGTATGAAACTTCAGGTTTGATGATTAGTACCGCGTTACCGCACAATCACAGTAAGCCACGCTCAGCGAACGACACCGTTTCTGTTTCAGACACCACAATATGATCCAGGACACGAATATCGATCAACGCCAAGGCTTCCACCAAGCGCGACGTTAATATTTTGTCGGCATTGCTAGGTTCAGCAGCACCACTTGGATGATTGTGTGCGAAAATTACAGCAGCGGCATTATGGCGTAACGCTGCCTTGACCACTTCACGCGGATAAACGCTAGCGCCATCAATCGTGCCAAAAAAATATCTTCTGTGGCAATCATTTGATTTTGACTACTCAAAAACATGATACTAAATATTTCACGTTCGCTTTTTGCTAAACGCAATTGAAAATAGCGAGCAGTGATAAGAGGTGACGTGAAATACTCACGATCTGATAGTTTCGAATCCATGATATGTAATGCAGCATCAATCACTTCGTCTTCAGTGCTATAGGTAAAAGCAGTCATTATTTGTCTCCACAGAAAAAGAAAAACCCGTGGAGATAAATTGCTCCCGTTGGGAATAATTTTCCCAACGGGCTAAGAATAAGTGCCACTTTTTCAAGTGAGATCATCACCAGCAATACTTGCGCATTACCTCCGCACTTACGGATGATCTTAATTAAGGTCAGCGTGAGACGCTGGGCTTAAAGTTGTTCTCAATAATAATTTTATGGGTTAACAATCTGTTTTAAAAAATCGCTAACACATAGAATTTTTAGTGTTGAAAATCGCATCCCTGCGAACAGAAGCTTGTGTAGATACGTGCGATACCATGAACAAGTTGAAATGCCGGGCACGGTCAATTCCGCACAACGGTTCGCGTGAATTTAGTAACGCGCACGGACGCGCTTTAGGTGGGATTACAGCATTCAGTGCTCTGGAAGTGTTGCACTAACGATGGATTGCTAATGCGGCACTGCCAGAACACTAAGCCCGAAGAGGGGTGACCCAATGGTATTTGCATACCAAAGGGTCACGTTTAGTTGGGATTGTGTTGCATCTCACTGCAACAAAGAGACTGGGGCCAGATAGAACCGTTGGTTGAGGACGGCCAGCTATAGCACACCAAAGGTTCTTCCAATCAGAAGATTCCAGGATGGCACTTGAAACCATTGCGGTAATTGAACCTGGAACGTACCGCCAAACCCGAAGGCTAAAAGTCACAGAGGCTGCTGTGTCAGGAGAATTGTTATGACTAAAGTGTCGCAAAGAGAGAGAACAGCTTAGTGATGACGCCTTGGGGGTAAAAAATCTATCCCCCAAAGCATTCATGGTGCGTCATATTACCAGAACCTTTCGATCAGTGGCTATTGGCGCGTTGTTGATTGACCCATTGTTGATTGGACTTGGAATAACCGGTGTTTGGTTTTGACTTGGGAAACGCCATCCGCCAAACCGCGTCATTAGGGTTGAAAACATAACCGTAAGACTCAAGGAAACGAAACTTATCCCCCGCGTTCAGATCATTTACTTCAACCGTCACTTCACGCTTTACCCACGCTACCATTTCAGAGTGCCATCCGTAACCCAGTGATGACAAACGAGTCTTTTCAGCAACAAAGTTCGCATCATTTTTTGAGAGCGTCACGATTAATGGCATGTCGAACAAACCAGAATTATCTTTATCCGCCATGCTGATATTACTAGCAGAAGAAACACCTTTTACTTTACCAACTTGATCACTGTCGCTTTTTAGTTTAATTAAATTATCACCCACTTTCAGGCACATCACTTTAATTAAGCGAGCGGAATAATTTAGGCCTAATGCGCCAGGTGTTTTGCTATTGGCACCGTAGGTAAAAGGTTCCCCGCGAAACCTGGCTAAGCGTAAACCAACAAATACCTTAGTCACTTGATTATTGATGTCACTCACATAAGGTGCAAGCACTTCAATAACATCGGTACCAGGTACAGTTAATGAAACATACACTTTCTCAGGACTTTTAGGATCGCCTTCCAGCATACAAAAAGTCGCTGTCCAGAAAGCCACAAAATCCTGGCCAGGCTTCGGTTTAACTTCAACAAGACTGTCGAGATAACCTAAACCTTCGGTATGAACATTAAAATAAGCAATTTTTGGAACAGTGTTTGAGTTTGATTGTTGAGTCATGATATTTCTCCAGGGGATAAAATAAAAAACCCGTGGAGATAAACTGCTCCCGTCAGGAAGAGTTTTCCCGACGGGCAAGAGGGTGAAGCGAAATGCTTCGAGTTTGAAAATAAGTACCGCTTTGCAGCGCGATCACTGTTTCAGTACTTATGAGTGATCTTTTTACTGGTCAACGATAAGTCGTTGAAGCTTGCCATTAAATTTAAGCACGAATAAAGGCTTGTGACAACGTGATTTTTGGCATGTGTGGATACCTGTTGAAGCATACAAACTACCCCGCAAGGTAGTTTGTATTGCAATGCTAAGAACCTTCGCTATCCAACACCACAAAAGTTTCAATATCACAAGGCTTGGTACTTATGAAATAACCAATCCGGTTGACTATATGGAATCCACTGGTAATGCACGGATTGCCATTGTCATCATCCTGATACGTCCACACAAACTCTGGCGGCGTAGCCATAACATGTTGCAACTCGTCGCCATAGGTTTCAAACATCTTGCCTTCGCAGGAACTGTCCAAATCAATGTGGTTAGAAACTAACGGATATTGCTCACTCCATTCATTTTCAGTGAGCCGCTGAATTATCTCCACTTCTGGAAATAACATGTCAGCATGAATCTGCAAGACTTCCCAATTGATACCAATGTTTGCATCGTGCTTGTGCTTCGCAAATTGCAAAACATCAAGCGCTTGCGCATCCGTTAGATCAGGGCGTATATCTTTAACATCATCTCGATGCCAACTGACGACAATACTTAAGGATTCATTTTCTGTTGGCTTATCAAACAATCGTGCGATTGCCATAAGATGCCCGTCAGAAACCTCGCCAATGCAATCGCGTAACTCATAAACATCATCTGCTTCGCAGATCCTAAGTGCTTCCGCTTCAAGAAATTCACGATCAAATCGTTGCGGGATATTGGTTAGCGATTCACGATAAGCAATCCATAAGTTAACTAACCCAGCGTTAACGGTATCGCCAACATCGGGATCGTTTGAGATCTCAATACCATTGGTTCTAAACCAATGCAGCATGGCGTTGTAATCCGACAAAAGACCACTGTCGCCGGTAATTTTTGCATACTGACTTTTAATGCGGAACATAAAATTTCTCCAAGGGATAAAAACAAAAAAGCCCGAGGAGATAAACTGCTCCCGTCGGAAGAGTTTCCCGACGGGCAAGAGGGTGAAGTGTAAAAACTTCGTGGATGAAAATAAGTACCGCGTTACCGCGCGATCACCGTTTCAGTACTTGCGAGTGATCTTTTAAACATTCAACGAAAAGTCGTTGAAACTTGCTATTAAATTTAAGCACAGTTCTATGCAGTCAACAACCTGTAAAACAATTGCTAGCTATCAATTTTGTGTAGGATCTATGGCAGCCGACTTTTACGACGATTTCCACCCAGCAACAATAGTCGCCATTCCTAATAATGCAACTCCCGCACCGAGCAAGGGGCCAAGAAATGCGCCTACCGTATCTATGGATTGGCGTAGCCCGAAGGCTGCTCCGCGTAGATGTGATGGTGCAACGTCAGCGACCAAGGCATCGCGTGGTGCGCCGCGAATGCCTTTGCCAACACGATCCAGAAATCTGGCTGTGAGTACAATGCCCATGGTGGGCGCTATCGCAAATAAGGGTTTAGTGATTGCTCCCAAGGTATAACCCAGTAGTGCAAGGCCTTTGCGTTTACCCAAATAATCGCTCAGCACACCGGAAAACACTTTAACAATGAGAGCTGTTGATTCGGCGACCCCTTCGATGAGACCCACGGCCAGCGCACTGGCACCCAAGGTGGCGACCATGAATAGAGGCAGTAAGCTATGGATCATCTCCGAGGAAATATCCATCAGCATGCTGACGAAACCAAGAATCCAGATACCCTTGGGGATTTGGCTCAGGGTACTGTTTGATGTTTTCATTGATCTCCAAATGAGGGTTTTCGATAGGCGGTACCCTATGATGCCATCTCTGTGTACCATTGATATATGCATACTAATGCACGGCCCGCAAATAAAAAAACTGGCATCGTGTGAGCGACACCGGTTTTTTTACTTATTTAACTTTCAAAAGAAGATCATCACTCAGGGCTATGCTTTAATGCGTTTAAATACAACACTGCACCCGTCATTACGTTTAAGTCCATTGACTAACTCGTATGACATGCATCTGTGTTTTACACCGTCACACTCAGGCCGCCAATTGCAGGCGCGGCAAATGTTACCTAAATCGTCAGTAATAACATCTGATTTTAAAACAGCAATGAAGCCCGGTGGCGCTTCATGTATATCCAAAGTTTTGTTTACATTGGCGTTGCTCATGGCTTTTTCCCCAAAGGATAAAAATAAAAAAGCCCGTAGAGATAAACAGCTCCCGACGGGAGTAATTTTCCCGACGGGTAAGAGGATGAAGCAACATGCTTCGTGTTTGAAAATAAGTATCACAAAAAAATCCCCGAGTAATTATCAGGGATTTTTTGTCATCTAAAAGAATTAAGCAGCAGCACTATCCTCATTGGATTCAGCTTTACGTTCAACTTCTTCTGGCTGTTCAGTGAGAACGTAGTAAGCGTCGACTTTTTCGGTCACCACTTTCATAAGCTCACAATGATAGTCCAATTCGATTTTAGCGCGGCGTTTGGCAAAGGTTTCCTTGTCATCGGATATTCCTGCGTCCTCGAGTCTTTTAATGTCCGCATTAATACGCGGCACCAATGACTCTTTGGGATTAACAGACTTAATTTCATCACCACCTTGTTTCAAGCTAGCACCATGATCTGCGTAGGGGCGAGAAGCACCTTCACGTTGACCGTAGATTGCAAATAAATTGATTTCAGTAGTAACACCGATTTCAGCATTAGCTAATTTGCGAACCAACATTTGCGCTGCCGATTGGGTCAGATCGATAGAGAGGTAATACCGACCCTCTTCATCTTTCAAGCCCACATTCAAGTAGGGTGTAATTCTGCCATCAATCATGCGTTCGATGGTACGTGCGCTGGTCAGGTTACCTATAACTTTTAAAGGTGTAACACCCTTAGTGCGCAAATAATCAATCGCTTTAGCTGACGATGAATCGCCTTTGTTGCCATGAAAGCCCTTCTTCACTTCAGCCTCACCAACAAGTGCTTTCGCATCTTTGATTAAAGCTTCGTTTTCCGGGGTTGAAATGTATAACATTCCCAAAAAAGCGCTATAGCGCAGATTGACAGTAGAAATGTTAGATTGCGTAGATTCAATAGTCATGATATTTCTCCAAGGGATAAAAATAAAAACCCGTGGAGATAAATTGCTCCCGACGGGAGTAATTTTCCCGACGGGTAAGAGGATGAAGCAAAATGCTTCGTGTTTAAAAATAAGTACCGCTTTGCAGCGCGATCACCATTGCAGCACTAACGGGCGATCTTTCTAAAGATTCAACGAGTAGTCGTTGAGGCTTAGCACTTATAGTTAAGCACAAAATGAAGTTGTGAACAATACTTTTTGCGCTCCTTCATAATGTCATTACGTTAAGCACACAGGCATTAGGATCAGCGCACAAATTAAATCACTCCTCAATAACGAACAATAAATCAGCTTTAAAGACTGTGCCAGTCAAACAATGCGCTTCAGCAATATTTTTGAAAGTGTTATTGCAATAAACATCTGTACATCTATTAAAGGT
>JANYIO010000058.1 GCA_025362015.1 Gammaproteobacteria bacterium
AAGCATCGCGAATCTCACCCAAGAAAACGCTACCGAAACGCAACAAGCCATAAAAAACTAAAAATAAAATGGGTAAATATAATTCAGGGTGCAAACTGCGATCCACCGAATCCACAATATGTTTAAGCGCCCAGGGCATTAATAAACTTGCTGCCTTAGTGCCAATAAGTGCAAGCATGGCAAAAATAACATGGGCTTTAAAATCCCATAGATAAGGCCACAAATAGGCAAATGTTTGTTTGATATTCACACTGACATCTGCGCCATTTTTTTGTGCGATAGATTCCGGGTGTTTCATTGTGCGCATAATAATGCCCTGAGAGTTAGTCGAGCCATAACAAAAGAAAAATAGAAAAAGATCTAGCTCCGCGCAGACTACTGGCTATCGCCTAAAAAACCAATAAAAAATCCATCTCACCATTAGCTTTTTTAACATCTTAACGCTATTCTGTTTGAGCTAATATTTAACAGACTCATTCACCTAACATTCTTCTTATAACCAAAGGGACCTTATAGTGACTATACAATTTGCTGCGCTAAGACTACTTGTTACACCCGCTGCCATTATTGCCATATTGCTTACCGCTATGGCCGCTTCAGCCAATACTGAGGAAAAACCCCAACAATTGCCTGCTGAAGCATTTTATCAACTGCCATTAGTCACCAATATTCGCTTATCTCCCGATGGTACACATATTATCGCGCTTAAAAATTTTGGTGCAGAAACGGCCGTAATGACCATGAACATGGCAACAGGCGAAGTGTTTTACCCTGCAAAAACCGATAATAAAAAATTTAAGATCAGGTGGATTGATTGGGCAAACAACGATCGCATTTTGTTGAGCATTTTGTTTGCCGAAGGTGAGTTTGGCATTTCGTTAAAATTTACTTATACGCGGCTCTTGGCCATGGACGCCAAGAAGACTTCGTCGATGCTGAACCTGGTCAAACCCAAGAGCCCAGCATCCTTTACAGAATCAACGTCCGCAGATTATGCCAGCCAATATCAAGACAATGTTATTGGCAAAGTACCGAATGAACCTAACAATATTTTAATCAGTGTGGATAACAATGTCCCCCAACATCAAACCGTTTATAAAGTTGATGTTACCAATGCTCATACGAGCACGGTAAAAAAAGAAGATATCGCACAATCCTGGATTGCGGATCGTCAAGGTGTTCCACGAATTGGAGAAATATATGACGATAAAGAAAAAAAGGTGAGCTACAAAGTACTTGACCCCACCACCAATAAATGGATTAAGGTTTGGTCATATATCGTATTTGAAAATCCTTCAATTACACCACTGGGATTTGGTAAAGATGCCACTGAACTTTATTTGCTAGCGGATCACGAAGGAACGCAGGCTCTTTATAAAGCTGATCTTTCCAAAGAGGGTTATCCCTGGACGCTTATTCTCAGCAACCCTAATCGTGATATTAATGGCAGGTTAATTTATTCTGACAAACTAAATGATGTTGTTGGTATTTATTACAATGATGGCGAAGACAAAAGTGTTTTCTTTAATGAAGAATTTAAAAAGTTTCAAGCAGGTATTGATAAAGCACTCCCATCAACTACCAATTACATTTCCAATATGAGTGATGATGGGCGTAAATATATTTTGTACACCACCAATGATACTACTCCCGGTGTTATTTATTTTGGAGATCGAGACACCAAACAATTGTTACCGATTGCGACCCTATATCCACAATTAGCAGCTGATGTATTAGTTAAAAAGGAATTTTTGACTTATAAAGCTCGCGATGAACTAGAGCTAGGTGGCTTTTTAACAAAACCTAAAAGCTTTAAAGATAAACCTGTTGCCACCATTATTTTTCCCCACGGCGGCCCCATGGCTGAAGACGGCTCGGGGTTTGATGAATTCTCTGCATTTTTTGCCAATCGCGGTTATGCCGTTTTTCAACCAAATTTCCGCGGTTCATCTGGGCGTGGTTTTGAGTTTGAGATGAAGGCTGTAGGTGCTTTTGGTTTAGCTATGCAAGACGACCTTGAAGATGCTGTTAAATTTCTTGTAGATAAAAAAATAACTGACCCAAAACGTGTGTGTATTGTTGGCGGTAGTTATGGTGGTTATGCAGCATTAATGGGCGCCACTAAAACACCTGACTTATTTCAGTGTGCGATCAGCTTGGCAGGAATATCGGATATGAAAAAACTCCGCGAGAATGCGCACTACTTTGTAAACAAAAATGTAATGAAAGAACAACTTGGTAACGACACAGACCAGCTCAAAAAAACCTCACCAGTGCGCATGGTTGATAAAATTAAAATTCCTATTTTATTAATCCACGGAAGTGACGATGCAATCGTACCCGTAGAGCAAAGTCGAATGATGGCCGACGAACTGAAAGACCAGAAAAAAACCTACGAATATATTGAACTTAAAAATGGCAGCCATCACTTTGATTATTTACCACATCGAAAACAAACATTTGAAGCAATGGACGCATTTCTGAAAAAATATTTACCCGTGGAATAGAAAATTGCGCATCACTTTATTTTAAAGTGATGCGCAATTTTATGTGTCTGGATCACGTAAATGCAAAGGCAATGAACGAAATCTACTGTACTCCCATTGATATTGAGTCGGCGCCAACCGCACGCACGCTTCCACGCACAGATTTAATCCTCGCAATGATTCGTTTAAATTCTCGCTATAAATTTCTGTTGCGGCAGGTAAGATTATAATGTTGAAACCGCCCTTTACCCGCTTCGCAAAAACGGATACTACACGGCAATGAGTTCGCTCTATCAATGAATGCACCAAACTCATTGTCATTGCCGGGTGGCCAAAAAAATTTACTGGTTCAGCACCTGAACCTTTATCTGGAACCTGATCAGGCAAAATTCCGATCGTAGTTCCCTGCTGTAATGCTTTTAATAACATACATACGCCCTTACGATTCGTAGGCGCCAAGCTGATATTTAATTTACTACGCCCAACAAAAATTAATTGATTTAAAGCGGGAAGTTCTAGCGGTTGGTACAAGACGGTAAGTGGGGAAATATTTGCGATATAGGGACCTACCACTTCCCAATTACCAATATGCGGCGACAACACCAGTAAACCTTTTCCTTTCGCTAACTCAGCACGCAGAATATCCTCGCCCTCAATGGCGACAATTTTGCTGTGCAGCCACGCCGCTGAATGACTCCAAATAGCACCAGCTTCTACAATCGTCTTCATCGTTTCGATTAAGCTCTCGCGCACAAAGCATCGTATTTGCAGATCGTTAAGCTCAGGAAAACACTTCTTCACATTCAACAAAGTAATACGGTAGCTACGCCCTTTCGTCAGCCAAACACAATAGCCGAGGAACGCGCCAAAAATACGCGCCGCACTGAGAGGCAAACAGGCAAGACATTTGAAAATAAGGGGAACCACAATATTTTTCATGGGCGACTAACTCTGACCAAACTGACCTTAAACAGGTCTCATTATTTTTAAAGTGCTGGCAGCTTACCCCAAATAGGCATTGAACAGAATCACAGACATACCAATGCTTCTGGTACCAATGCCTCGCCAGTCTGGCTATAATCGCCCACTCTAAATAAATGTCCCCTTTTTATCGCAAGCGGAGCACTGTTGTCGTGTCTAAACCTGATGTAAGTACATTCCAGGGCCTGATTTTGGCCTTACAAGAATACTGGGCACGCCAAGGCTGCGTGATTTTGCAACCACTGGATTTGGAAGTGGGTGCAGGCACCTTTCACCCCGCCACTTTTTTACGCGCTATTGGCCCGGAAACCTGGAACGCCGCTTATGTGCAGCCTTGCCGTCGCCCGAAAGATGGCCGTTACGGCGAGAACCCAAACCGTTTGCAACATTACTATCAATTTCAAGTTGCGCTAAAACCATCGCCAGACAATATCCAGGATTTGTACCTGGGCTCGTTGCGCGAGATGGGTATAGATACCCTCGTACACGACATTCGTTTTGTAGAAGACAACTGGGAATCGCCCACACTTGGCGCATGGGGTTTGGGCTGGGAAGTGTGGCTGAATGGTATGGAGGTAACGCAATTCACTTACTTCCAACAAGTCGGTGGCCTTGAATGCTTCCCCGTGACTGGCGAAATCACTTACGGCATTGAACGCATCGCCATGTATTTGCAAGGCGTGGATACTATTTTTGATTTGGTATGGACGATTAACCCCAACGGCGACAAAGTTACCTACGGTGACGTGTTTCACCAAAATGAAGTGGAAATGTCCACTTATAATTTTGAAGAGGCCGACACTGAATTTTTATTTAATGCATTCAATTTTTACGAAAAAGAAAGTCAGCGTTTAATGAGTAAAAATTTGCCATTGCCTGCCTATGAATTAGTCATGAAAGCATCGCACGCATTTAACTTGCTCGACGCACGCCATGCAATTTCGGTGACAGAACGCCAACGTTTTATTTTACGAGTGCGCACTTTGTCGCGCGCGGTGGCTCAGGCTTATTATGATAAACGTTTAGCACTTGGCTTCCCGCTTGCCCCAGAAGCATTGCGCAAAGATATCCTAAACGAGATTGCAAATAATGCAGCCGCAGGAGAACAAAAATAATGAATGCTGATTTTTTAATTGAACTAGGCACCGAAGAGCTACCACCCAAAGCACTAAAAATATTAATTGCTGCACTACAAGAAAACATTACCGTAAGCTTGAAAGCAGAAGAGCTATCGTTCACCGCGATTAAATCTTTTGCGGCACCGCGCCGCATGGCAGTGTTGGTTGACAACCTTGCCAGCGAAACACCAGCAAAAGAATTAGTTGTTTGGGGCCCACCTGCGGCGATCGCATTTGATAAAGAAGGCGCCCCAACTAAAGCTGCGCTCGCCTTTGCTGAAAAAAATGGTATTGCTGCTTCCGCATTAAAAACTGAAAGTGATGGAAAAGCTGAAAAGCTTGTTGCACGAATTACGGTACCGGGCAAGAAAACAACTGACTTACTTGAAACGATTGTGAATGATGCCTTAGCAAAATTACCTATCGCAAAACGTATGAAATGGGGCTCAAAGCGCGAAGAGTTTGTTCGCCCTGCGCATTGGTTGGTGATGATGTACGGAAGTGATATCGTCAACGCAAAAGTACTTGGCTTACAAGCGGGTCGCAGCACTCGCGGCCACCGCTTCCATTACAATCAGTCTATTGACCTTGCACAAGCCAGCGATTACGCCAGCGCATTAAAATCAACAGGTTTTGTGCTGGCTGATCGTGAAGAGCGCCGCGCTTTAATTCAACAGCAAGTTGAAGCCGAAGCGAAAAAAATTGGCGGTGTTGCGGTGATTGATTCTGATTTGTTAGATGAAGTGACTGCCTTGGTTGAATGGCCAAACGCACTCACAGGAAAATTTGAACAGCGTTTCTTGCAAGTTCCAGCAGAGGCTTTGATTGCCTCAATGAAAGAGCATCAAAAATATTTTCACGTGGTCGATGCAAAAGGCAAGTTAATGCCCAACTTCATTACAGTTGCAAATATTACTAGCAAAGATCCCTCACAAATTATCGACGGTAATGAACGCGTGATTCGTCCGCGTTTGTCAGATGCGGCTTTCTTTTTTGAAACCGATAAGAAAACCACTCTCACCGAATTGCGTGAGCGTTTAAATACGATTGTATTCCAGGCGCAACTCGGCACTGTATTTGAAAAAACCGAACGCGTTGCTGCACTGGCTAAATTTGTTGCTGGCAAATTAAATGCAAATCAAGCATCCGCTGTTCGCGCTGGTGAATTGTGTAAATCCGATTTAGTCACCAATATGGTGGGCGAATTCGATAACATGCAAGGTATCGCCGGTTATTACTACGCATTGAACGATGGCGAAAATGCGGAAGTTGCCGCCGCAATGAACGAGCAATATATGCCGCGCTTTGCCGGTGATCAATTACCAGCAACCATTACGGGTGCAATCATCGCACTGGCAGATCGATTGGACACCCTCAGCGGTATTTTTGGTATTGGCCAAGCACCAACCGGATCAAAAGATCCGTTTGCATTGCGCCGTGCAAGTATTGCAGTTTTGCGCCTTCTCGTTGAACAAAAAGAGGTGGTAGAAAAAAATCTCGCACTCGATTTGCGTGAATTATTAACCTTCGCCAAAAGCCAACACAAAAATTTAACTGTCGGCGATGAATTGGTGGAGCAAATTCTTAGCTATATGCTTGACCGTTTCCGCGCGTTTTATGAAGATGCCAACATTCCTGCCGAAGTTTTCCAAGCAGTCAATGCTAAACAACTATCACAACCTTTCGATATTAATCAGCG
>JANYIO010000072.1 GCA_025362015.1 Gammaproteobacteria bacterium
AGCCAGGCTTTGTCGCCATCTTCCGCCTGAGTAATATCAAAATTGGGTTCCATTCCCAATAATGCTGCAAGTGCGCCGCGCACCATTGCTTGATCTTCCGCTAACAAAATTTTCATGTTTAATTGGCCTGCGTTAATTCGTGAGCGGGCAATGTAATATCGAAGCGGCAACCATTAGAAATTTGCGCGCTAATATCGCCTGCAAGTGCGTGTAAGCGCTCTTGAATTCCGTTTAAACCATTGCCAGGTGTGATGGATTTTATGCAACCATTATCTTGCAAGCTAATAATAATGTTGTCGTCCGATACGTTGAAAGAAAGTTGGCAATGGTTGCCTTTACTGTGGCGTAAAACGTTTGTAGTGAGTTCAGTTAAAGCCAAAATTAATGCGGTTTCTGCGCGTGCAGTAAGCGTGGGAATTTCGCCGTTTATATCAACAGAAAATCCGTTTTGTCGCAGTTTATCGCACAGCTGAATAACTTCACCGGATAATCCACGATGCTTGTAGCCCGATACAGTTTGGCGAACAAGGCTTAAGCTTTCGCGCGCGATGTGGTGTAAATCTGATAGATGTTGTTGTACATCTTGCATCTTTTCCTGCTTGAGTAATTTTTCGGCAAGCTCCGCTTTCAACGCTATGGATGACAGTGTGTGGCCTAAAATGTCGTGCAAGTCGCGGGCGATACGTTCGCGTTCAGCAATTACTGCGAGTTGTTGAATTTCTTGTCGGCTTTGATGCCAGTGTTGACGGGCTGAGAAGCGAATGCGTTCGATGTATCCCCACAAACTAGTTGCTATGACACCCGAAATGGCAGGTAAGGCAAAAACAGAAATGGGATATTGATAATAGAGCTGTAGAGAAATAATCCCTACTAACATGCTGCCAAGCAGCATTAAATAAACACGTGGTGTGTAACTAAAACCAATAAAAAATCCTACATAAGTAAAAAACGAACTGGATCCGGGAGAAAAAGGTGTAACCAAAAGGAATAGAATAATAATGGCAGAAAGTGGTTTCCAAACCTCGCTATTTTTAAGGTGGGTGGCCCATAAATATAAAATCACAAAACTTATGTAAGCACCAATCAGAAAAATATAGGTAAGGGTATTAAGCTCAATATTATTGAAGGGTACAAAATAGTACAAACTGAATATCAGCCAGATCCAGGGAGTTTCTAAAAATAGGGGTGTACCGCAGCCTTTCATGGGAGCCTCATGACGTCAAGAATTATCTCAGGGATAACTATCGCATAATTTGTAGCGTTATTATCCCCCCATTGCTGAATAATAAGCCACCCATGAAAGTCATTATTTAAAAGTGACAATTGTCAAAATAGAGTGTGAAGCGCTTAATAAAGCTCATTAAAAGGCTATTTAAGCGCGCTATACTTGCCCCGACCACTTGGCTGGGCTAAAGAATACTGATTCTGTTATCCGGGTTCATGGTCGTTACAAAGAGCAATTTCTTAACGGGTATCAGTATGGTCCAAAATATAATTTGGGTGCGCGTTATACTTTTTAAATTCTCAATTTATCTACTTTTTGGAGTTTATATGTTTTCGCAAAAGTGTTTAAAAATATTATTAACCACATCAGCATTGCTATGGATGTCTTGCGCACTATGCCAGATTCAAACAGAAGGAAAGTTAGCAGAAAGTGGAAAAATAAAAGTGAAAGCACTTCCCCATTCCGGTGAATGGGTAAATACACCAAAGGATTTTAAAATACTTGCCGATGATTCCTTTTCTATTACCGCGGCAAAGGATACCGATCTATATAACAGCGCAGATGGTGGCGCGCCTGTTGCTACAGCGCCAATGTTACTTTTTTCTGCGGAAGAAACTTTTGTTCTTACTGCCTCAGTGTCAGTGGATTTTAAGCAGGAATATGATGGCGGTTTTCTTGTTGTTTACGCAGATCCGCAACATTGGGTAAAGTTGTTGCTGGAGAAGAGTCATTATGGTCCGGTATCTGTTTGTTCAAGTGTAACCAATATTTTTTCTGATGATAGCGTAAATTCTTATATATCTACTAACCAGGTATTTTTGCGCCTTACCCGAGCAAAAGATGTATTTGGTTTTTATTATTCGCTGGATGGAAAAGAATGGAAATATATCCGTTATTTTAATTTCGTGGCTAAAGGCGCACTTAAAGTAGGTTTTGCTGCCCAATCCCCCGTCGGACAACAAGCCGTTGCGGTCTTTTCAAAAATCCGTTATTCCTCCAACAAATCAAGCGAGTTTTGGAGTGGGGAGCCGAAAGAGTAAATAAGATTTAAAAAGAAGATAACGATGCTGCAACAATCAATGTCTGAAATTGATTGTTGCAGTGGTGTTAAGTTGCCAGCGCATTTTTGATTTTTTGAAGGAGGTACTATTCAGTTCTTTAAAGGGAATCTTTAGCATTAAATAAGTTGCTGCCCGCCAGAGCCATTCCCTTGGTCTATAGTAAAAACGTTTCATTCAACATTGAGCAAAAATGACTTGAACTACGAAAATGGTTAGGCCTAAAAATAAAGCGTTAGTTTGACCAATAATATGCCAGCCTAAACCACAGCCATAATATAACGGCACACATATGATGGTTTTATTGAGCAACTGGGCTGCTAAGTTGTGTTATCAATTTTTTAAAACGATCTTCATCATATAATGGTGTATAACGAGGGTCTGCTTTTGCGCATTCGACATGAGGTTGCTGTTTTTTGTAGGCTTGCTCCAAATAATCCATGGCTAATTTTTTTTCTCCTATAGCTGTTGCGTATCTTGCCCAGGAGAGTGGCGGTGTATATTGGCCTACATCTGCCGTCTCTTTATTTTCTAATAACCATCGATAAACGGCAGCTAATCCACCTTGAGAAAATAGCTTATTTAATTTTTCCGTTTTATCTGCGCTAAATTGTGCTCGTTTAAAAAACCATTGCATGTTTGCAAATGTTTTTTGTTCGTTTCCTACACTGTAATAAATATTTTGTTCTGTTGTGTGAAAAAAATAATCGTCTTGTTCGGTGGTCGAAATACGATCTAATTCATGTGCGGCCAGTTCATAGTTGCCTTCCGCTAAATAAATAAATGCGATATCGGCAGAAGCGTAACGTAGGGGATTCAGAGCGCGTGCGAGTATTACTTGAGCGTGCGCTTCGGGGAAACGGCGTTGGATTAATAGCAAGTGGGCGTAGCCTGCATGCGCCCAATCGTCATTAGGGTTAAGATCCAGGCTGATTTTAAAATGCTTTTCCGCTTCAATGTAATTGTGATCATGCCAAATGGATAAATTGGCAAGCCATTGATGAGCACTGGCAAGTGATGGGTCCAGCTCTAGTGATTTTAATAGCAGGGCACGAACTTCATCGTTGCTGTCATTATCAAGGGTACGATTATCCAACAATTTAATTTTTGCTTCGGCAATCCCCAGATAGGCTTTTGCAGCCTGCTGATTTTCATAAATGGATTCGCGAAAAAGTGTTATAGCTTGGCGCCAATCCTGTTTTGAGTTGTTCTTTAATAGCGCCGTTGCTTGTTCATAAGGGCTTAATTTTTGCTCAGCAGTCGGCTCTGCTTTTTTAAGGGGAGTCCACGAATTTGCTTGTAGTAAAAAGACTAAACCAAGCACTAATGTTGCAGTTAGCACAACACCCATGAATAACAGGTGTTTATCAGGGTGAAAATTTAAAGCGGGCAGTTTTGTTTTGTTTGCTTGCTTCCCTGTTGTTGGCTGCATAATAAATTGATAGCCAATCCCTGGGATGGTTTTAATATATTTTGGGGTGCGAGGATTATCTTCCAGTGCTTTGCGAAGCAAGCTAATGGCAACGGCCAAACTTTCGTCGTTAACAACTTTGTTCTGCCAAAGTGCTTTTAAAATATCATCTTTAGTTAATATCTGATTTCTATGCTGTAGAAAGTAAACCAGCAGGTTTGTAACCCTGTGCTCTAATTCTATTGTGTGATTACCTCGGGTTAGCTGATTGGTATTTGTGTTGAGTATCCATTCACCTATGTCGTATGTGAACTCGAGGATCGGCGTTTTATTGTTAGCAGCCGATTCATTTAGCATTATATTTATCCTATGTTGTTTGCTTGAGAGATATTTCGCATTGAACGCAAATTTGTTGTGCCACAAACAAAAAGTAACCTAATAAAGATTAAGAGCGCTAAGGCCTTATTCTATTGGGTGAGTAAAAGCGCAAATAATTAGATTAAATAATAACACTTAATAAGTCTTAAATAGGATATCAAAGTACAGGCATTTAGGCTGAGAAACTTGGCCAGCCATAAATGACTCCAGCCCCATCACTTATAGCGCATCTTCAATAAGGGGCTTTTGAAGGTAATTATGATGTTAATTAAACCTATGTTAGTTTCAGTGATGCTATGTTTGCTCGTTGCCTGCGGAGGGGGTGGTTCGTCTTCTCACCCAATATCAATTACGCCTGCTGTCGGTTCTAGTCAAGCCGCGAGTAGTACTCCGGCGGCATTATCAAGTAGTTCTGCTGTAGAGCTTTCTAGCTCTTCTAGTAGTAGTGCAATTAGTAGTTCAATGAGTTCGTCGAGCAATGCATCTAGCACGCTCGCCTTCACCCTAACTTCAAACAATTTTATTGCAGATGCTGTGTTACCCAATACGCTCACTTGCGTTAACGGAGATCACAGCCCTAATTTGCAGTGGACTATTGTTTCGGAAGACATTAAAAGTTTTGCAATCATCATTGATGATCCTGATGCGAATGCAATGTTTGGCCGCACCTGGGTTCATTGGAATGTTTATCACATTGGTGCGGATGTCAGGCAGTTGGCCGAAAGTGCGAGCTTAACTGCAATGCCAAGCGGAAGTGTTGAGGGTACGACTGACTTTGGCTCAGCCAAGTATTTAGGGCCTTGCCCTCCTGCAGGTTCTGGCATACATCATTATCACTTTGCGGTGTATGCGCTGAATAAGGAAACAATTACGGTGGATTTGGGGCATTCAATCACAAGGAGTGTGTTTGAAGGGCAGCATCCAGGCGATATTATTCAAAAAGCAGAAATTATTGGTACCTTCAGTCGATAGATTGAACGGCCTGAGGTTGTTTGATCTGTGCCCTGACAGTGTCTGTCGGGGCTTTTTTTTTGAAACAAGTATTTTAGGCTTTACTTTTGTTAATGATTGATTTAAAGTGATATCTAAATGATATCACTGTGTTTTATTTGTCTCATTAACCTAAGGAACGAAAAATGAACCAAGAAATAGATTTTAAAGGCACTTCTGGGTATTTAATGGTATTTGTCTTATTGCTTATCCTGGCTGCGGCTGCGGCTGTGTTTGTCGCGTTTGAGTTGTCACCCCTTTTGTTGCTGATAGATATAGTTGTTGGTATTGCTTCGATAGTTTGTTGGTGGGGATTTTATTTGGTTAACCCTAATCAAGGTAAGGTTATCCAACTATTTGGACGCTACATTGGCACAGATCGCAATAATGGTTTGCAGTGGGCGAATCCTTTTTATTCAAAAAAAGCAATTAGCTTGCGGGTACGAAATTTTGAAAGTGGCCGTTTAAAAGTGAACGATGCCAATGGTAATCCCATTGAAATTGCTGCGGTTATTGTGTGGCGTGTTGTGGATACCGCAGAGGCAGTATTTGAAGTTGATAACTACGAAAATTACGTGACCATTCAAAGTGAGGCAGCGTTGCGTAATTTGGCAACAAGTTATCCCTATGAGCATGACAAGGAAGATGAGCGCTTATCCTTGCGCAGTGATTCAAATGCTATTGCTAAAAAACTTCGTATAGAAGTACAGGATCGGCTGCAAAAGGCGGGCGTGGAAGTAATGGAAACACGTTTAAGTCATTTGGCTTATTCGCCTGAAATTGCGCAAGCTATGTTGCAACGTCAACAAGCCACTGCGATATTAGCTGCGCGCAGAATTATTGTGCAGGGAGCGGTGGGAATGGTTTCCGATGCTATAACCCAATTAGCAGAGCAGGGCACAATTGAGTTGGATGCGGAGCGCAAAGCGGCAATGGTGAGTAATTTATTGGTGGTGCTGTGTGGCGACCATCAAGTGAAACCGGTGATTAATGCTGGCTCAATTTATTAATGGTGTTGGTTGAATCTGAGTAATTATTGTGTCTAAAAAAGCTTACCCACTGCGAATCAACGAACAAGTTTTGGCTGCGTTACAACGCTGGGCCGATGATGATTTGCGCAGTTTAAATGCGCAAATTGAGTATGTGTTGCGTGAAGCATTGGTTAAAAGTGGGCGAGTAAAGTTAGTGCAAAAAATGGTAACTGACATTGAGCCCGTTGATAATGCCCCTGTTGATAGCGAAGCTGTTAATGGAGAAACGGGTGATGAAGCTGTGAATTAAATAAAATTTTATTAAGTAGGAAAAATTATGCGCTGGGAATATAAAACACTTAGGTATACGAAACGTTCATTTTTTACCGGGGCTTTGGATGCTGATGCACTGGAGCAGACGTTAAATGATTTAGGTCGAGAAGGTTGGGAGCTGGTTAGTATTAACCAAACGCAAATGCAACCCGCACTTGTCGTATTAAAACGGCAAAAATAATGGTGTGAAAAAATAGTGGCGTAAAAGCAATCATTGAGCCCCTTCATCGGGGCTTTTTTATATGTTATTTCAATCGACTTTGCGTTAAGAGTATTTGCAGTGGATGCGGGAGCTTCACGTTATCCATACGTTTAGTTTGGCTGCGACAAGAATAACCTGTTGCGGTTAAAGTACCCTGATTTTTTGGATCATTAATAACTTGAGTCCAGGACAATTGATAGATTTTTTTCGACGTTGCAACATTCGCCGCTTCATGGCCAAAAGTGCCAGACATTCCGCAACAGCCTGTTTCAATCACTTTCAAATTTTGCCCCAGTTGAGCAAAAACTGTTTGCCAATCTTTCACTGAACTTATTGCATTGGTTTTTTCGGTGCAATGTGCCAGCAATGAATATTCGCCGCGGTTAAAATTTTCCGTATATTTGCAGAGCATTTCTTTTTGTGTAACCAACCATTCTTGTATTAGCAAAACATTCGGTGTTTTATCACCTAATATTTTCTTATACTCGCCGCGATAGGCAAGCGTCATGGCAGGGTCTAATCCGATTAAGGGGATGCCGGATGCAGCTAAACCATTCAGTAACGTTGCATTAATGTCCGCAGCTTTAGCGAAAGCTTTTAAAAACCCGTGAACCTGTAGCGGCTTGCCATTGGGTTTGAAGGGGGCAACTAATGGCATAAAACCTAATAACTGCAGCATTCTTAATGAATCGATTACCACCGGTGTTTCGAAATAACTGGTGAAGGCATCCTGTACAAAAATTACTGCAGTTTTTTTTTGTGTTGGTGTTAGCTGCGCAATATTTTCTAGTGTTGCAAATTTAATATTTAATTTATTCAATTCACTGGTTAAATTTATTCCCGTTAGCAGGGGGCTATCCACCATCCCCACAACATGTTTCATAATGGTCTGTATAAAACGCGGTTTCATAACGGCGTTATACAGCCAAGGTACGCGCGCTAAAGTAGGAATCATAAACTCCAAACCGCCAACAAAATAATCTTTAAGCGGCCGCATATAACGGCTGTAATATAATTCTAAAAATTTACTGCGAAATTCCGGCACATCTACTTTGATTGGACATTGCCCAGCGCAGGATTTACAGGCAAGGCAACCCATCATGGATTCATGCACTTCATGGGAAAAATCATAATTACCACTGCGCTTACCAAGCGTATTGAGAATGCGTGAGGGCAGAGTGAATAAAAAATTACTGTGTTTTATTGCGGCGCTTTCTTTGATTGGATTTACATCACGCTCGCCCATTTGTTTCAACCACTCGCGCATTAATGATGCGCGACCTTGTGGCGACTGCACGCGTTGGCGAGTAGCTTTCCACGACGGGCACATAGCATCGTTCGGGTTCCAGTTGTAACACAAACCATTGCCATTGCAATGCATGCCTTCGCTATAACCTTCCCACACTTGCACAGGAATTTTCCGATTGCTTTGTCCACGCGTTGCTACGCCATCTATTTTTAATAATTCAATGTCAGATGATGGTGTTGCAATTTTGCCGGGGTTTAATTGATTGTGCGGATCAAAGCAGGCTTTAATGCGTTGCAATTGTGGATAGAGTTCACCAAAAAATGTTGGCGCGTATTCAGAACGCACTCCTTTACCGTGTTCACCCCAGAGCAGGCCATTATATTTTTTGGTGAGTGCTGCGACTTTATCGCTAATGATGCGCACCAGCTTTTCTTGCTCGGGATCTTTCATGTCGATTGCGGGGCGTACGTGCAGTACCCCGGCATCCACATGGCCGAACATGCCATACTTCAAATTGTATCCATCTAAAATTTCGCGAAATTCCAGAATATAATCGGCGAGATTTTCCGGTGGTACAGCAGTGTCTTCTACAAAGGGAATGGGGCGAATTTCGCCTTCGACGTTACCGAGCAAGCCCACAGATTTTTTGCGCATGCCCCAAATTTTATTGACGGATTCATTGCCCCAGGCAAGGCTATAGCCTATACGGCCATGGTTTGCTTGCTGTGCCGCGGCATCTAATTTATCCGTAAGATTTTTAATCGCTGCGCGCAATTCGGTGTCATCGTCTGCGGTGAACTCTACTAAATTTATGCCTTGAATGATTTCACCGTTGGGTGATGGTGGAAAAAATTCCGCCACGCTATGCCACACAATATCTTTCATCGCTAAATTTAATACGGTTGAATCTACAGTTTCAATCGATGTTGGTTCGGCTGCCATTAGCTCAGTTGCATCGCGTAGCGCCGCATTAAAATCGCGATAATTAACATTAATAATGGCGGAATATTTTGGAATGGGTAATAAATTAATTTTAGCCTCAACAATAAACGCTAGCGTGCCTTCACTACCGCATAAAATATTATTGAGATTGAAGCGATGTTGCTCATCGCGAATGTGCGCAAGGTCGTAACCCGTTAGGCAGCGATTGAGTTTGGGAAATTTTTCAGCAATTAAATCGGCATGCTCGCGTTGAATTTCGTTTACTAAACGATGTACTTCACCGATGCGATCATCGCGCGCGCTGTTGGCTGCTAATGCAAGGTCGTTAATGGGGCCTGAAACCCACTCGCTGCCATCGAGCAACACTGAACGCAGTTCAAGTACATGATCGCGCGTTTTACCGTAACGGCAAGAACCTTGGCCAGATGCGTCAGTATTAATCATGCCGCCAATAGTGGCGCGGTTACTGGTTGAAAGTTCCGGCGCGAAAAATAAACCATAAGGTTTAATCGCGGCATTAAGTTGATCTTTTACTGCACCGCATTGTACTCGCACCCAGCGCTCTTCAGTATTAATTTCCAAAATATTATTCATGTATTTGGAGGTATCTACTATCAAACCATCGGTGAGAGATTGGCCGTTAGTACCAGTACCACCACCGCGAGGGCTGAGGACAATCGTTTTATATTTGGGGCGCTGGCTGAGTTTTATTACTGCCTGTAAATCTGCCGTGTGTTTGGGGTAAATCACCCCTTGTGGCAGTACCTGGTAAATGGAATTATCGGTAGCCAATACGGTGCGGTTAGCGTAGTCAGGGTTTAGGTCGCCACTAAAGCCGCCATCGCGCAACTTATTAATGAACGACAAATACAGAGCTTGCACAGGGGATGTTTGATCAATACGAGGAATCATGGGCAGGTATCAACAGCAAAAATGGAGTGGCGGCTATTCTACTACTGAGAAAACCTAGAAGCCACGTAGTTTTGGTTGTATGGGATTTATACTGCCGGAGTTGGAATGACGTTAAGGGTTATTAAGGTTGTGATGACACTTTCACAGGCTTCGGTTAAGGATAGCTTTGCAGAGTCAATTGTAATGTCAGGGTTTTGCGGCGCTTCGTAAGCCGAGTCAATACCGGTAAATTTTTTGATCAATCCCAGCCGCGCTTTTTGATATAGCTGTTTAGGGTCGCGTTGTTCGCAGACTGATAATCCGGCGTTCATATAAACTTCAATAAATTCTCCTTTGCTAACGGCGTTTCGCACCAGCTGTCGATCTGCCTGAAATGGTGATATTGCAGACACTAAAACAATCTGCCCAGCTGCAAGCATGATTTTTGCGACCTCCGCAATACGTCGAATATTTTCCGAGCGATCTGCATCGCTAAAACCTAAATCACAAGATAATCCACGCCGAATTTGATCGCCGTCGAGATGAATAACCTTGCGTCCCATAGCGGATAATTTTTCTTCAACAGCATTTGCTGTGGACGATTTCCCCGACGCGGATAAACCTGTAAACCAAACAATAACCGCTTTGTGATCATTTCTTTCAGCAGAATTTTTTTTTGCGTCTTTTGTTGCATCTATCATGTTTTCTTGCATGTTATTCGACCGGTATCATTAAAGGTACATTTTGCGCAGAAGCCCATTCCATTTTCTGATACATGCCATCATCAGTTCCAGCAACAAAACCTAATTGCAAATACCAATCTCGTGCCGGGTTATTAAATTCTACATGAAGCAAGATGGTGCCATTACGTTCAGAAACCTGCGCCATAAGTTCGCGTATCAGCATGCCGCCAATTCCCTGATATTGGTATTCAGGTAATAGTGCAATATCAATCAAACGCAAATTGTTAACTTCCCAGCAATAATATAAGCGTCCAGCATCCCGGCCATCTGCTGTAATAACGTGAAATTGTGCCGACGGGAATTGTTGCTGATAATAATGGTGCTGAAGTTGAAATTGCGAGTTAGTAAAAAACTTTTTTTGTTCGTTTGGCCAATCTATTGCTGCTAGTTCGCGAGCGCGTGTGCTGGCATACAGAGATGATAAGAATGGCAGATCAATATCGAGCATTGGCCGAAGTTGAGGGGTTTTTATGGGATTTATTGGCATAAGAATTCGTTAATTTCCGCGCTAGTAAAATAAGTTTTTGGGCAATTTACACAGCATTAACTGTGGTCTGATTTCTTATTATAGTTACAGTTTCGACTATTTATTATTCAAATTTTGGCGCATGAATATGCATGGTATTTGAAAATTTGGCTATCAATAAATAGTTGGTCTACACTAGTTTAAACATTAATTCAGATCGCTTCCCACTGTAATAAAAACTATAAAGGAACATTGAATGAATAAAAAATATATCGCATCTGTTGTTTTCTTTTGTGGCGCAAAAAGTTACATATCGACTTCTCTACGTCATACCTCGACTAGTCAATACAGTGATCATTTCACTTTACCTTATGCCTGATAAATATTGCGGATAAATTGCCGGCAAATTATTTGCCGGTGAAGCTATTCAGCATTGCTGAATTTTGCAATTCCAATATTTAATCGAAGCGACAATTTATAAACAACCAATTTATAAACAAGTAATCAATAAACAACTTATCCATAAACAATCAATAGGAGATATGTAATGAGTGATCCGTTTTTAGGCGAAATTCGCATGGTGGGTTTTAATTTTAATCCGCAAGGTTGGGCTTTGTGTAATGGGCAATTAATGTCTATCTCACAAAACAGTGCTCTGTTTGCCTTGCTTGGCACAACGTTTGGTGGTGATGGTGTAACAACATTTAGCTTGCCAGATTATCGCGGCCGTGGCCCAGTAGGTATGGGCAATGGGCCAAGTTTAACGCCGATTGTTCAGGGAGAAGTTTCAGGTACAGAAAGTGTAACGATTCTTTCTGCGCAAATGCCTGCGCATACTCACGTCGCTACGGGAACAGGAACTTTTGGCGTCGCCGGCACTGCAAGTAACCCATTAACTGTTCCTTCAGTAACCAATAGTGTTTTGGCTGCATCAGGTGGTGGCCCTGGAAGCGCATCTATTTGGTCTGACACATTAACAACCCCTGTAACTCTTACTAATCCACAAACAGTAACAGTTACTGTGGAGCCAGCAGGCGGTAGCCAACCATTACCCATACGCAATCCTTATCTCGGTACAAACTTTATCATTGCGTTGAACGGCATATTCCCGTCACGTAATTGACAGGTGAGTGTTGATTGAGAGGCTCGTTATTCAGAGCCTCTCAATTACTACAACAACGAAATCAGCACAACATTCTGAGAGATTTACATTGAGCAATTCGCAACGATTTCATTTTATTTCTGGCCTCCCTCGTTCAGGTTCAACCTTATTGGCTGCTTTACTGCGCCAGAATCCGCGTTTTAACGCAGGAATGACCAGCCCGGTAGGCGCACTGCTTGCCGGAATGCTCAATCAATTTAGTGCAGGTAGTGAGTTCGGCGCGGTGATTGATCAACCCCAACGTCAGCGTTTGTTGCGTGGACTATTTAAAAATTACTACGAAGATCAGGCCGGTAAAGATGTGCTATTCGATACCAACCGCATGTGGTGTGCACGTATGCCGACAATTTTGGATTTATTTCCCGGCGCAAAGGTTATCGCGTGCGTGCGGAATGTTGCCTGGGTAATGGACAGCATCGAGCGCCTTTACCGTGCAAATCCTTATGAAAATACCAAACTTTTTAATGATGATAGTGAACGCAACACCGTCTACAGCCGTGTCGACACACTAGCTCAACGCAATCGATTAGTCGGTTATGCATGGTCTGGATTAAAAGAAGCTTATTACGGTGAGCACGCCCAATCTCTATTGTTAGTTGATTATGACTTATTAGTTCAGGCTCCTGAAAAATGCCTACGCTTAGTTTACGACTTTGTCGGTGAATCCTGGTTTGAGCACGACTTTAATAATATTCATTACGATGCCCCCGAGTTTGACCAAGCCCTTGGTTTGTCAGGGCTGCATAAAGTAAGACCAAAAATAGAAGTTACTGCACGGCACACACTACTGCCGCCGGATTTGTTTGAGCAATATGCCGCTTTGTCGTTTTGGCAAACTAATGAAAGCACGGCAAATGTAATTCGCTTCAAAAACAATATTACGGCTTAACAAAGACTGGTGAAACACGGAGAAATATGATGACAAACATGATGATGGAATGGTTCAAGAGCAAACAACGCTCGCCATTGGCAACAGCCATAGGCGATATCAAGCAGCCCAAACAAAAACCTGCCTTGATGATGCAGCTTGAGCCGCGCATTATGTTTGACGGCGCGGCCGTGGCTACAGCCGAAGCGGTGGCTATAGATCACCACGTTGACTCGCACGCAATCGCACCTCCAGCGGTTGCGATGGAGCAATCTGCTGTCGCCGTAGCACCGCCAGCGTCTCCCGTCATAGATACATCGGCATTGACCGGAAGCCATGCAGTGGTATTCGTAGACTCCCGCGTCGCTGATGCCCCGAGCCTCTTGCAAGATGTCGCAGCAGGCACAGAGATTGTTTTTCTGGAAAAAGGGCAAGATGGCCTGCAGCAAATGGCCAACTATTTGGATGCGCATCCCGGTGCAAGTTTGGTGCAAATTATCGCTCATGGTAACGATGGCGATATGTGGTTGGGCAATACCTATTTGTCTGCGGAAAATATCGCCAGCCATGCCGATCAACTCGCGACAATCGGAACGGATATTCAAGCGGGTGGCGATATTCTTATTTATGCCTGTAATACAGCAAAAGGCGATGTCGGCCTTTCTTTCGTTAACTCAATAGCCAACCTGACTGGGCGAGATGTAGCCGCTTCCGATAATCGTACCGGCGCTAACAGTGACTGGAATTTAGAGGTCAGCGTCGGCAGCATTGAATCTGTACCTGTGCTCTCGTCAACAGCAGAAACTGCCTATACACACGATTTGGCAACACTCACCGTCACCAATAATGCTGATTCTGGCGCCGGAACTTTGCGGACCGCCATCGCCTCCGCGGCAGCAACAGGCGATACCATCACCTTCAATGCAGGCATGACAATTACTCTCTCATCTGGCGAGTTAGCCATTGCTAAAAGCCTGACTATTGACGGTGACCTAGACGATAACGGAACTGCCGACGTCACTGTGAATGCCAACTACACGAGTCGGGTATTTTCCATCAGCAGCGGCAAAACCGTGAGCCTAGATGGGCTCGTTATTACGCATGGCTCAGTCTCAGGTAATGGCGGAACTGGGGGCAATGGTCCGACGGCATCAGACGGTGCCAGTGCACTAGGGGGTGGCATATCTAACGCGGGAATATTGACACTGAACAACACAACCGTTACCGCAAACGGTGCGGCAGGCGGCGGCGGCGGCGGCGGGGTTACCAATTCCTACTCTGGCGGCGGCGGCGGCGGCGGCGGCCCCCTTACCAATGGCGGCTCAACAGGTATTGGCGGAACAGGTGGTACTGCAGGGCCGGGAACTACTACCTATGCTGGGGTAGCTGGTAGCAGTGGCGCAGGTGGGCGCGGCGGCGCATATAATGCGATTAAGATGGCTGGCCGTGGAGGCTCATCAACAGGTGGTGCTGGCGGCATAGGTAGCTTTTACTATTCAAATGGTGGCGCAGGAGCCACCGCTACCAGTGGTTCATTATCTATTGGCGGCGGCGGCGGCGGTTCCGGTTGGGATGCTACAGGTAGGACGGGGGGAGCAGCTACAGGTGGGATTTACAACGCCAGTACCGGCACAATCAATGTTATAGGCACATCTGTTATCAGTAATAACATAGGTGCAGGTGGTGGCGGGGGTGGCGGTGCAGGCACCGGCAGTAATAATGCAAATGGTGGTGACGGGGGCTTAGGTGTTGGAGCCGTTCTCAATAAAGGTACGTTCAACATAACCAGTGCAAACTTCGCAGCTATGACGGGTAATGTCGGCGTCAGCGGCGCTGGCGGCTTGGAACAAGGAGCCGGCGTTACTGGCGCAACGCCAACAGCGACATTCAATATCAAAAACCTAGGCACGGCTAATACATCCTACGCACCCGCATCCATCACCAGTGCGACTTACGATGCGAGCACTGGTGTACTCGCTGTAATTGGCGCAGGTATGACGACCGGCGATACCATCGACCCTTCAAAACTGACCCTCACTGGTCAAGCTGGCAACACTTACACATTAACTTCCAGCAGCACTACCGCCAGCAGTGCAACAGCCTTTTCAGTCACACTCAACGCCGCTGATAAGCTGGCGATTAATGGCTTACTGAACAAAACCGGCACTTCGGCGGTAGGCGGTACCACCTACAATCTGGCCGGAGCCACCAACTGGGATAGCACCGCCATTGCCAGTGCTGATACCACTGGCAATGGAGTAACTGCCAGCAACGTTACATCCCCGACTATTACTTCAGCCACTTACAATGCCAGCACTCATGTGTTGACCGTAACCGGTACCAATATGGTGGGTACAGTAGGCGCCACTAACGATATTACGGTTTCCACGCTGACCCTTACGGGTGAAGGTGGTACAACTTACACACTCACCTCCTCCAATGTGGAAGTGACCAGCGCAACCTCATTCTCAGTCACCCTGAATTCAACAGATCAAGCGGGTGTTGAAACTATTTTCAACAAAAATGGTACCACCTCTACCAGCGCGACCACTTACAACTTATCGGCGGCCGATGACTGGAACAGCGTTATCAACAATACCGACATCTCAGATACAACCAATGGCGTGACCGTTTCTAACGTGGCCGTACCTACAATTACCAGCGCCACTTACAATGAATCCACCGGTGCACTGGTTGTGACAGGCACCGGCTTTACGCACCTCTCCGGCGCAACCAACGATATAGTTGCCAACAAATTCACGCTCACCGGTGAAGGCGGCACTACCTATACGCTGACCAATACCGCCAATGTGGATATCACCAGCAATACCAGCTTTACCCTGACCCTGAGCGCAACCGATCAAGCGGCCATTAACCAGGTTTTCAACAAAAACGGCACCAGCTCCACCAGCGGCACTACTTATAACCTGGCCGCAGCAGAAGATTGGGCTACTGGTGCAGATAGTGCCGTGACAGTAGCGGATCTCACCGGTAATGGTATTACTGCCAGCAACGTGGCAGTACCCACCATCACCAGCGCCACCTACGACGAATCTACTGGTGTATTGACGGTCACTGGCACAAGCCTGACCAGCAACAGCGGCGCCACCAATGATATTGACGTATCCAAACTTACACTCACCGGCGAAGGTGGAAGCACCTATACCCTAACAACCAGCAGTGTGGAAATTACCAGTGGCACCAATTTTTCAGTCACCCTGAATGCCACCGACAGGGCGGCCATCAACCAAATATTGAACAAGAACGGAACGAGTTCGACCGGTGGAACCACCTACAATCTGGCTGGCGCGGAGGACTGGGCGGCCGGTGCGGATAGTGCGGTGGTGGTTGCAGATCTAACCGGCAATGGCGTCACCATTAGCAACGTGGCAGTGCCGACTATCACCAGCGCTACCTACGATGCGTCTACCGGTGCATTAGTCGTAACCGGTACCGGCCTTACACACCTGACTGGCGCCACCAACGATATAGTCGCCAATAAGTTCACCCTCACCGGTGAAGGCGGCGCGACTTATACCCTGACCGATACAGCCAACGTGGAAACCACTTCAGGTACTGCCTTTACGCTCACGTTAAGCGCGACTGATAAAGCCGCCATCAATCAGATGTTCAATAAAAACGGCATCAGTTCCACCAACGCCACAACTTATAACCTGGCAGCGGCAGAAGACTGGGCAGCGGGTGCTGACGCGGCTGTTGTAGTCGCCGATCTGACATCCAATAGTATTACGACCAGCAACGTAGCGGCTCCCACCATTACCAGCGCCACCTATAACGCCAACACAGGTGTTCTAGTAGTCGCAGGTACTGGCTTCCTGTCCGCAAATGGTGCAACCAATGACATAGTTGCCAATAAATTCACACTGGCTGGCGAAGGCGGGGCTACTTACACGTTGACCAACACAGCCAATGTAGAGACTACCTCTGGCACCGCCTTCACACTTACCTTAAGCGCGACTGATAAAGCGGCCATCAACCTGATTTTCAATAAAAACGGCACTACCTCCACCAGTGTTAACACTTACAATTTGGCCGCCGCTGAAGATTGGGCAGCCGGTGCCGATAGCGCTGTGGTAGTAGCCGACCTGACCGGCAATGGCATCACCACCAGCAACGTTGTCGCACCAACAGTTACCAGCGCCACCTATAACGTCTCAACCGGCGTGCTGACAGTGACAGGTACCAATATGCTCAGCCTCACTGGTGCTACTAACGATATCACCGCCAACCGTCTGCGTTTTTTGGGACAGGGTGCTTTTAACTACACCTTGACTAACACAGCCGATGTAGACATCACATCCGGCACCAGCTTTACCATGACCATGAGTGCCAACGACAAAGCAGCGCTGGCACTAAGGCTAAACAAGAACGGCACTAGTTCAACTGACACCACTACCTACAATATTGGGGCTCTGGAGGATTGGAATAAAGGCGCAGCCACCGCTGTCGTCATCGCTGATCTATTTGGCAATGGCATTACCGTGACAGGTCATCCTGTGTTAAGTAACGTAAATGGTGACAGCGTTGCCTGGGCCGGTGTTGGGAGCACTGTCGTGTTGGATGCCAGTACCAATGCATCACTATCTGACACCGAATTTGGCGCACTCAACAGCGGTAACGGCGATTGGGCTGGCGGCAGCCTGACCACACAGCGCTCAGGTACCGCAATTTCTGCTGATACCTTTGGCTTTAATACCTCCGGCGCGTTATTTACCGTTAGCGCCAGCAACCTGCAATCGGGTGGGCTCACCTTCGCCACCTTTTCTAATAGCAGCGGCCTGCTGACTATCAGTTACACCAGTAGCGGTACCACAGCAACCACTGCACTGATTAACGATGTGGCGCAACGCATCACTTATCGCAATGACACCCCGGCTGGCGATGCCACCATGCGTTTCAGCTTAAGCGATGGCAACACAGCAACCACAGCTGACGTCACTGTCACCACAGACTCCATTTACGTCACCAACACGACTGATACAGCCACAATCGATGTTTCCAACGGAGTGAGTTTTAGCGAAGCTATCGCTATTGCGGCAGCTGATGTTACAGGCTCACAAACCATTATTTTTGACAGCTCACTAGCTGGCCAAACTGTTTCTACTTCATCGGCAAGTTCTTTAGGCGAAAGCGTGACTGTAGATTTAGACGCCGCTAGTGGTGTGACCTTGACTGGTGGCACACTTTCGATTGGTTCAGGCGTTGGCTTAACTGTTACCAATGGCACTAGCGATACCGCGAGCATTGCAACTACTTTGTCCGGTGCGGGTAACCTCATCAAATCTGGCGCTGGTAAAGTCACCCTTTCTGGAAGCGACAGCTTTGCTGGCACCACGACAATTTCTGCTGGTACCTTGGCAGTCACAGGTAGTACGGCCAGCGCAACTACTGTAGGTAGCGGCGGCACACTTGAAGGAACAGGCACAATTAGCGGTGCAGTTACCGTGCAAAGTGGCGGCACATTAGCACCCGGAGTAGGTGGCGCAGGTACATTAACGCTAGGCAATGGTTTGACGATTCAATCAGGTGGCACATTGGCAGTTGATATAACGGGTGCAACCGCGGGTACTGGTTACGATGTAGTTGCTGTGACAGGCACAGTAGATGTTTCTTCAGCCACCATATCAGCCACTCATAACTATACACCTGGCAGTGGCGATACCTACACCATCATCACTAACGATGCCGCGGATGCTATTACCGGCACTTTTAGCGGTTTAGCAGAAGGCAGCACCGTAACAGCAAGCGGCAATTCTACCGTGTTAACCGCCAGCTATATTGGCGGTACGGGGAACGATTTCACGCTTACGGCCCCGACTAATCCGGTGGTAACTGGCGTCTCGTCGAGCACTGCCAACGGCACCTACAAGATTGGCGACACAATCAGCGTTAATGTCAGTTTCGATATGGCGGTCACAGTGAACACAACTGGTGGCACACCAACACTACAACTCGAAACCGGTACTATTGATCGCACGCTTAGCTACACTTCCGGTTCTGGCAGCTCCACTCTTACCTTCAGCTACACAGTGCAAGCGGGCGATTTGAGTGCCGATCTCGATTATGTCTCCACTGGCGCACTTGTGCTGAATGGTGGCACCATTCAAGACGCCCTGAACCATAATGCCAACCTGACGCTAGCTAGCCCCGGTGCAGCCAACTCGCTGGGCGCGAACAAGGCACTAGTCATTGATGGTGTGGCGCCGACCGCCAGCATAGTCGTTGCAGATACCGCCTTAAAAGTCGGCGAAACGTCACTCGTAACCATCACCTTCAATGAAGCGATAGCTGGCCTGACCGCAGGCGATTTCGCCATTGCCAATGGCAGCCTAGGTGCAGTTACCACAGGTGATGGCGGCATTACCTGGACAACTACGCTTACTCCATCAGCAAGTATTACTGATGCGACCAACCTCATTACGTTAAACAATACTGGTATACAGGACATAGCTGGCAACGCAGGTACAGGTACCACCGATTCCAATAATTATGCGATTGATACTGTGCGCCCCACGGCCACTATCGTGGTGGCAGACAACTCTCTGATCGTCGGTGAAACTTCACTGGTAACCATTACCTTCAGCGAAGCTGTCACGGGATTTGCGAATGCCGATCTCACCATTGCCAACGGTACCTTGACCGCTGTTAGCTCGGGTGATGGCGGCATCACCTGGACAGCAACTTTCACCCCAACTATCACAATCACTGATGCAACCAACCTCATCACGCTGGCCAATACTGGTGTACAGGATATTGCCGGTAATACTGGAACAGGCTCAACCGATTCCAACAATTACGCCATCGATACGGTGCGCCCCGCTGCCACTATCGTGGTGGCAGACAGCTCTCTGATTGTCGGTGAAACTTCACTGGTAACCATTACCTTCAGCGAAGCTGTCACCGGATTTGCGAATGCCGATCTCACCATTGCCAACGGCACATTGAGCACCGTGAGTTCTGGTGATGGCGGCATCACCTGGACAGCAACTTTTACACCTACATCCAGCGTTACCGATGCGACCAACCTTATCACGCTGGCCAACACCGGCGTGCAGGATATTGCGGGTAATACTGGAACAGGCTCAACCGATTCCAACAATTATGCGATAGATACCGCTCGCCCAACCGCAAGTATTGTAGTGGCCGATACCGCGCTGGCAGTGGGCGAAACCTCGCTGGTGACCCTTACTTTTTCTGAAGCAGTTACCGGTTTTACCAATGCCGATTTAACCATCGCGAATGGCAGCTTGAGCTCGGTGAGTTCAGCGGATGGCGGCACAACTTGGACAGCAACCTTTACGCCAGCCGCGAGTATTACCGATGCCACCAACCTCATCACGCTCAACAATACTGGCGTAACGGATACTGCGGGCAATGCCGGTTCGGGCAGCACAGATTCGAACAATTATGTGATAGACACGGTGCGCCCAACCGCCACCATTGTGGTTGCTGATAACGCCTTATCCGTAGGTGAAACCTCGCTCGTAACCATTACATTTTCAGAAGCAGTCACCGGTTTTACCAATGCGGATTTAACTATTGCGAATGGCAGTTTAAGCTCGGTGAGCTCAGCGGATGGCGGCACGATTTGGACGGCAACCTTTACCCCGAGCGCGAGCATTAACGATGCGACCAACCTCATCACGCTCACCAATAGCGGTGTGGCGGATGCAGCGGGTAATGCCGGTTCGGGCAATACAGATTCGAACAATTACGCGATAGATACAGTGCAGCCAACCGTCACGATTGTGGTGGCGGATACAGCACTGGCAGTGGGTGAAACGTCATCAGTAACCTTCACTTTTTCCGAAGCAGTAACCGGGTTTACGAATGCGGATTTAACGATTGCTAATGGCAGCTTAAGTGCAGTGAGCTCGTCTGATGGTGGAGTCACATGGACCGCGACTTTAACACCAACGGCCAGTACGACCGATACCACCAACCTCATCACGCTGGATAACACCGGTGTAAATGACGCAGCGGGCAATACTGGAACCGGCACTACCAATTCCAACAATTACGCCATAGATACGGCTCGTCCAACAGCCACTATTGTGGTAGCCGACTCTGCTTTGGCAGTCGGTGAAACTTCGCTGGTAACCATTACTTTCAGTGAGGCAGTTATCGGTTTGAGTAATGCTGACTTAACCATCGCCAACGGTACTTTGACAGCCGTGAACTCGTCAGACGCGGGTATTACCTGGACGGCAACTTTCACACCAACAGCTAGCATCTCCGACACAGCCAATCTCATCACCTTGGATAACACAGGTGTGATTGACGTAGCGGGCAACACGGGTACCGGCAGCACTGATTCCAATAACTACGCAATCGATAGTACAAGACCAACAGCCAGTGTTGTGGTTGCCGATACTGCACTAGCCGCTGGTGAAACCTCGCTGGTTACTATTACTTTCAGCGAAGCAGTTACTAATTTTACCAACGCCGATTTGACTATCGCTAACGGTACTTTGAGTGCGGTAATTTCATCTGATGGCGGCATCACTTGGACAGCGACTCTCACTCCAGCCGCCAGCATTACCGATACAACCAACTTGATTACATTGGCGAATACCGGTGTACAGGATCTGGCAGGTAACCCAGGCACGGGTACCACCGATTCCAACAATTACGCGATTGACACTGTGCGCCCTACAGCAACTATTGTTGTCGCGGATACCGCTTTGAAAGCAGGTGAAACGTCACTGGTTACACTTACATTCTCAGAAGCAGTTGCCAATTTTGACAATAATGATTTGACGATTGCTAACGGCACTCTGAGCAATATGACTACCAGCGATGGCGGTATTACCTGGGCAGGTACTTTGACCCCAGCCGTCAATATCACCAATACCACCAACGTCATTACTTTCGATAGCACTGGCGTGATCGATGGTGGTGGTAATACCGGTGCAGGTCCGATTAATTCCAACAACTATGCAATTGATACCGCTCGCCCAACAGCCACCATTATGGTTGCTGATAATGCGCTAGCCGTAGGTGAAACATCTCTGGTTACCATCACTTTTAGCGAAGCGGTAACAGGTCTTACCAATGCTAATTTGACGGTTGCCAATGGCACATTGAGTGTGGTGAATTCGAGCGATGGCGGCATCACCTGGACAGCGACGTTTACACCTACTGCAAGCATCACTGATACGACTAACTTGATTACGCTGGACAACACCGGTGTGATGGATGCTGCTGGTAATACCGGAACTGGCACTACCGATTCCAGTAACTACACGATTGATAGTGCTGTACCCTCAGTCACCATTCAATTGCAGGGTTCTCCGCAAGCTTTCGCACAGTCAGTAAGCTTTAACGTGAATTTCAGTGAGCCAGTGAAAAACGTAGATATCGCTGACTTTGCACTTACTACTTTTGGTGTTATGCGTGCGTCTCTTGGTCGTTTGCAGCAAGTTGATGATCACACCTGGACAGTGACTATTACTGGCGTCAGCGGCAATGGAACTTTGTTGTTGAACCTGAAAAGTTCAACCGATATCACCGATATTGCTGGCAACTCACTGGCAACTCACTCCGGCGCAACTTTTACCGCACAATCACTGCCCTCGGTAATATTGCCGGTGTCTACGCCGCTGATGACCAACACTGCCAATGACACATCTATTCATGTGCAAGTGGCATCGCCCTTGATTGTGTTATCACCGGATGCGTCGCAGGTAGGTGGTGCAACCAATAACACGCCATTGACTACCGTCGAAGCTCCGGCATTGTCTACAGTTGTCCCTTCCCCCCTATCACTAGTCGGGCCTATCAGGAATGTGACTACCAGTATCTTCGCGGCTAACACTACACCAACTAGTCTGGATACGAGCATCCCGGGTAGTGATCCTATAGGTGTCGCAACAGCTACCAGCTCTGGCACTGTGGTTGCGGTTCAGGGGGCATCACATTTGACTACTAACAGCGGCTATATCGCTAATGGCCATACCACGAATAGCCCAATTATTGAGCATACCAACACGACGCAAGATGGTGGCGTGCAAGGTTTACCGATAATAGGCAAGGTGGATATTCAAGCTGGCGTCCCACTGTATATCCCCCTGCCCAATGCCGCGCGCAGTGGCGATACCAATCAACAAGTGAGTGTTGAGGTGCGTATGCTAGATGGTAAGCCGCTGGTTGGCTGGATGCATTTTGATCCTGTTACCGGGTCACTAAGCGGCCAGGCGCCAAGAGGTTTTGAAGGTAACTTGCAGATCGAGATCATTGTTATCGACAGTAAGGGCAACAGGGCTTCGAGCATTATCGAACTGCACTTTAGCGACAAAGACGCGGCGCACAAGCTGCCAGTCAAACCGACACCCACAAAAACTACCCCAACAAAAGCTGTCGATAAACCTGGCGCTCACATTATGGGTAAGCCCGGGTTACATGAGCAATTTGCACTTTATGGCAAGGGTGCGCATAAAACAGATGCGAATGCATTACTCAGTGTGTTGAATGAAGTTTCATTAACATCGACCGCTGCGCGTAAGGCCTAAGTAATAACGAACCACATCAGGGGCAGAACTCTGCCCCTTTTACCAACACTTTAAAAACACACATGTAAAAATACATTTAGAGAGCAAGGATCTATGAAAATTATGCACACACTAACCAGTAGCAGTTTCCGCCACCTTCCAACACAAGTATCCGCGTTAGTTTTGATCGCAGTACTTTCCGGTTGTGCCGTAGGGCCTCAACCAATTACCTCAGATGAGCGCAGTGCACAGATCCTCGACGATAAAAATGCGATGTTTGGTGGCCAAGAAGTGATAAATGCGCCCATCACCATGGAAGACGCCATTGCGCGTGCACTTAAATATAACCTCGACAATCGCCTTAAATTAATGGAAGAAGCGCTCTCTGCCAAACAGTTGGATATGGCGAATTTCAATTTGCTGCCAAAGCTAACGGCCAATGCCGGTTATAGTTCACGCGATAACGAAGCTGGCTCATCCTCCATGGATTTGATATCTGGCAATCGCTTACCGACATCGTCAACATCGCAAGACAAAAATCACACAGCTACCGACCTCACTTTTTCCTGGAATATTCTCGATTTTGGAGTGAGTTATTTCCAGGCCAAGCAACAAGCAGATCAAGGTCTGGTGTTGCAAGAACGTCGCCGCAAAGTTGTGCAAACTATGACGCAACAAGTGCGTCAGGCTTACTGGCAAGCAGTGGGCGCACAACTGTTGGAAGATAAAATTAGCAATGTCATGAACGGTGCTGAACAAGCGCTTGCAAATTCGCGCACGATAGAAACCGAGCGCCTGCGTTCACCGCTTGATTCATTAAATTACCAACGTCAGATGCTGGATATTTTGCGACAACTAGAATCCATCCGCGATGAACTAACTCAAGCAAAACCACGTCTTGCATCCTTGATGAACCTGCCACCAAATGCCGACTATAAGGTCGTCATTCCTACGCAACTGGATGTACCTACGGTGACCGCCGAATTGAGCAAAATGGAAGAGCTCGCTCTGCTTAATCGCCCCGAGTTGATGGAAGCGGCCTACAACGAACGTATCAGCGTTGAAGAAACCCACAAAGCCATGGCACGGCTTTTTCCAGGTATAGAATTCAGTACAAGTACTAACCGCGACACCAACAGCTTTCTGGTCAACAACCAATGGAATGCCACGGGTGTTCGTGTGAGTTGGAACCTGCTTAGTTTGCTGAATATTGGCAACACCAGAGGTATGGCGAAAGCTCAGCTCGAAGTTTCACGCAACCAACGCCTCGCATTGAATATGGCCGTGTTAACACAAGTGCATGTGGCTTACCGCGATTATCTTGGTCGTAAACACCAGTATGAGCGCAATTACGATATGTTTAATGTTGATGAGCGCATCCTGACCCACACTCACAACGCTACCAATTCCAGCGCTGATAGCCGGTTGCAAGAAATTCGCGCAGGCGCTAGTGCACTTATGTCAGAGCTGCGCCAATACCAAAGTTACGGTGCGTTACAAAGTGCTTACGGCCAGATTTTGGCGACTCTCGGCGTTGATTTACTGCCTAAAACACTGCCAAGTAATGCGCTAACCTTCCTTAGTCAATCCGTTAAACAAGCCGAGCAAGACGCTGACAACAACTTTGGTACCACTAATCAACCTACTGCATATCCAGCTGATAAGGCGGTGAAATGAGTTACGTTGTGCGTTTTACCGTTATTGCGTTAACAGCTGTTTTGATGTTGTTTAGCGGGACCAGTGCGGCACAGTCAGACAAGATCGCAGCCAATCGTACGGCAAGTAATGACAACCGCATCCGCACGCAATTAAGCGCACGCGATGCGGTGGTGTTATCGAGTGAACTTGCTGCCAAAATCGATCAATTACCGCTGCGCGACGGCGAAAGCTTCAAACGCGGTGAGCTGTTAGTGGCCTTCGATTGTTCACTCAATGAAGCGCAACTGAAAAAAGCTCAGGCTACTGCTGAATCTGCAAAACAGTTGGTATTGGTGAACAAACGTTTGGCAGAATTGAATTCGATTGGCGCGCTGGAAATGCAAACATCGGAAAACAAAGCGAAAGAAGCCGAAGCCGATGTCAATTACACTCAGGCGAGTGTCCGTAAATGCATCATCAATGCGCCCTTTAATGGGCGTATCGCCAGGCGTTTAGTGGCGAATCATCAATATGTCAACATGGGTACGCCGTTACTCGATATTCTCGACAGCAATCAACTTGAAGTACAAATGATTGTCCCATCGCGTTGGCTAGTTTGGTTAAAGCCGGGGCTAGGTTTCTCTATTGCGATAGATGAGCTGGGAAAAAGTTATGCAGCCAAGGTAACTCAACTAGGCGCACGCATTGATGCTGTGAGCCAAACTGTAACTATCACGGGAAAAATGGAGATCAATTCTCCTGAGCTATTGGCTGGCATGAGCGGCTGGGCGAGTTTTCCACAACCATGACTAACACAACTAACATGACTAACCTAGCTACGGCTATCAATACGCAACGAGATATTTCATCACCAAAGCCTGCGACCGGTTCTCAAAACTCTGGTTCTCAAAACTCTGGTTCTCAAAACATGGGTCTTCAAAGCTCTGCTCCCCAAAGTACAGCCCCTCAAGATAGCAGCCGTATTCTCATTACCCTGTTACAGCTGGGGCGGCGTGCACGTGCTGCACAATCAGCGGCAGAACTGGGCTTTGTGGCGGTTAATGAAACCTTACAACTGATTAGTTATCGTCAGGCAGCACTTTGGTTAACCACAACTGCAGGGTTGGGATTGGATGCAGGATTAGGTGGGATTGCCGTTGTTTCCGGCACGCCGCAAGCCGACCCTAACTCCCCCTATATTCAATGGCTTTCCCAACTAGCGCGCAGCTTGCACAAAACCGATGACAAAACCGTGCGAATCGTCAATCAGGCGGATTTACCTGAACAACTCGCCAGCGATTGGCACAATTGGCTACCCGAACATCTACTCTGGTTGCCCCTTGTTTATCAACAGAATAATGAAGCCAGTAGCAATGGCGGTTTGCTGTTCGCGCGCCCTGAACCCTGGACTGAAACCGAATTAGCCTTGGCCAGCGAATTGGGGCAGGTTTACCAACACGCATTACAAGCACTCAACCCGCGCCGCCATTGGCAATTTAATCTGCGTGAGTGGTTTAAGCCCACGCGCACCAAAGCCTGGGCATCGGGTATTGTCCTCGCAGTTTGTCTGTTCCCTGTGCGCTTGAGCGTATTGGCGCCAGCAGAAGTTATTCCCCGCGAGCCATTTTTAGTGCGCGCACCTTTGGATGGCGTGATAGAAAATTTTTATGTTCGCCCCAACCAGCCAGTCACCCCCGAAACCCCCTTATTTAGCCTGGATATCACCGCGCTGCAAAGCCAGCATGCCGTGGCACAACAAGCTTACGATACCGCACAAGAAGAATTTCGTCAGGCCGCGCAACTAGCGGTGACCGATGACAAAAGTAAACTGGAGATGGCATTACGCCGTGGAGCTTTGGCGGAAAAATCCGTAGAACTCGATTACAGCGCAGAGCAATTAGGGCGCGTGCAAGTAAAAGCCGAGCGTGCGGGTGTGGCAGTATTTGGCGATATCAACGATTGGCAAGGCAAAGCCGTTATGCTCGGCGAAAAAATTATTTTGCTGGCCGACCCAGAAAAAGTCGAAATTAGTATCGACTTGCCCGCTACCGATATTATTGCGCTTCCCCTCGGTGCTGAAGTCAAACTCTACCCCAATGCCAGCGCGATTTCTTCCTATTCGGCAAAAGTCACTAACATCGCCTACCGCGCTGAAACTACCGCCGCGGGCGTGCTGGCTTATCGCATCAAAGCCGAATTATCACCCGCACAAGATCTACCGCGTCTTGGCTTGATGGGCACAGCCAAAATATCCGGTGGTTATGTACCTTTCAGCTATTACCTGCTGCGCAAACCACTCACCGCCGCACGGCAATGGTTGGGTTGGTGATGAAAAATTTAATCTATAACGTAGGTTGGGCAGCCATGCCCAACAAACTCACTCGCAAAACGCACAATACTTTGATGCAAATCGCCGTAACGGGTGCCCCAGACTTGTTTTATGGTTTTAGCTGCACGATTGACGTGTTGGGCTTCATTCCTCAGCACCAACCTACGGAGCGCCCATGATTGAGCAAACCGAACTCAAACAATTACCGCCCTTACGCCAGGAGCTAACGCTCACACCCGGTTCTACGGCAATCGATGGTTCACCTACCTGGGTGTTGCAAGACCCCGTCGGCAATCGTTTTTTTCAACTGACGTGGCCTGCGTTTGAAATTCTCGCGCGTTGGCATTTGCATAATCCTGAGCTGGTGCTTGAAGCTGTGAATCGCGAAACGACATTGCAGGTCGGCACGCAAGATATCGAAGGCTTGGTGCAGTTTCTCGCGCAACAAAATTTACTCCTGGCGATGAGCGCAGAAGATAGTGCTCGCTTCGAACGCATTCGCTCTGCCAGTAAGCGAAAAGGTGCGCAATGGTTACTGCACAATTATCTTTTTTTTCGCATACCACTAGTGCGACCCAGCCGTTTTTTGCATTGGTGCGCACATCATTTTAAAAAAGTATTCAGCGCTGGATTTTGGTGGAGCATCGCCGCGTTATTAGTGATTGGTATTTATTTGGTATCGCGTCAGTGGGATAGTTTTATCCATACATTCGGTGCTTACTCCGGTGTTGAAGCATTGCTCGGCATAGGCGTCGCACTTAGCTTCGCAAAAGTGTTACACGAATTCAGCCACGCACTCACTGCCAACAGTTACGGTTGCCGCGTGCCCACCATGGGCGTCGCGTTTTTGGTGATGATGCCCGTGCTCTACACAGACACAACCGACGCATGGAAACTCCCCTCACGTCGTGCGCGCATGCACATAGGCGCAGCGGGAATGCTCGCCGAATTAGTGCTCGCCGTTATCGCAACTTTGGTGTGGAGTTTCTTGCCCGACGGGCCAATACGTAGCGGTGTTTTTCTGCTCGCCACCAGTACCTGGTTACTGACGCTCGCGATTAACGCCAGCCCCTTTATGCGTTTCGATGGATATTTTTTATTGTCCGATTGGCTCAAGATGCCCAACTTGCACGAGCGTTCTTTTGCGTTAGGTAGCTGGAAATTACGCGAATGGTTATTCGGTTGGAATGATCCAATTCCCGAACATTTCCCACCGCGTCGTGAGCGTTTATTAATTGCATTTGCATTTGGTACCGCCATTTATCGCGCCGTATTATTTCTCTCCATTGCGCTACTGGTTTATCACCTCTTTTTTAAACTCCTCGGCCTGATATTGATGATGGTGGAGTTGGTTTGGTTTCTGGCTTACCCCATACAGCGCGAAGTAAAAGTCTGGTGGCAACGCCGCGCCGATATGCACTGGAACTTTTTTACTTATCGCAGCTCGGCAATATTATTTCTATTGATCGCATTAGTTGCATTGCCTTGGCAAAGTGGCATGCGTGTACCCGCGGTGATAGGTGCACAACAAGCCCAAGGGCTTTATGCCGTCAGCTCCGCACAAGTTAAGACCATTGCCTTTGCACAAGGTGAAAAAGTAAAAGCCGGACAATTATTAGTGCAATTGGAATCACCAGATTTGCAATATCGTTTACAAATCGCGCAAGTAAAAGAAGAACAATTGCGTTGGCAATTAGAACAACAATCTTTCAATGTAAATTTACAACATGCAGGCCCCGCATTGCGCAAACGTTGGGAAGGCGCGCAAGAAGCCGTACATGGTTTACAAGAACGCGTACAACAACTCGGTGTAGTCGCACCCTTTGATGGCGTGATTGCAGAACGCAATGACGCACTCGAAATCGGCAGCTGGATTGCTCGCGGCGAAAAACTTTTTTATATTATTAATCCTGAAGGAATTAAAGGTGAAGCTTATCTCAGCGAAGCAGAATTGTTGCGATTTATAAAATCTGACTTCACCGAAAAACCACAAGCGCGCTTCGTCGCAAAACAAAATGGTTATCCAGCTCTGCATTGCCAAGTAAACGATATCGATAAATTAAACCTCGGCCAACTCGATCAACCTTACGTTGCTACACAATTTGGCGGCAATATAGCAGCGCAACAAAATAAAGATGGTTCGCTGATTCCGCTACAAGCAACGTTTAGAGTTCACTTTAATAATTGCGAAGGTGCAACGCAGATGATTGCGCAGGAACTGGCAGGGGTTGCGAGGTTGGAGGGGGATCATCAGAGTTTTTTGAGTAGGGCGGTTAGGCAGGGGGTTGCGGTGTTAAGGGGGGAGGCGGGGTTTTGATTTACGATATTCCGTAGGTTGGACTGAGGTACGAAGCCCAACATTTCGTACTTGTAATATGCGCGAGTTAATTATAGAACCAATTTATATTTTACGCATTTCGATTTAATCTGCGAAATGGAAATGTTGGACCTCGTAAGCTAAGCCCAACATTTCACACTCGCAATCTTTACAAAATAATTATAAAATTCATTACACGTTTTAAAGCACACATATTATTTACGGTTTAATCGCCAACATGGACATGTTGGGCTTCGTTCCTCAGCCCAACCTACAGGGTTATTGTTTTTATGGACTATCGTCGGGCGTACGTTAAAGGTGGTTGTTATTTTTTCACTGCCGTGTTGGCCGATAGGAAAAGTCAATTATTAACTGATCGAGTTGATTTATTACGTGAATGTATTAAAACGGTGAAAGACCGTAAGCGCAGTACTAACTACACTCTATTAATCCGCACATTTTTTTATTAGCGTAGCGCCTCCAATTTTTCTCAGGAGGTTTTATGAAAAAACGCAATGAACAAGAGTGGCGAGATTTATTTGCGCAGCACGCGGTAAGCGGGTTGTCGGCGCAGCAGTTTTGCAAGACAAATGACCTGTGTCCAAAACATTTCAGTATGCGCAAAAAACAATTGGGGATACGTCAGTCCGCGTTTATGCCAATTGTTCAATCTACGCATTCGATGCCAGTCTCATT
>JANYIO010000085.1 GCA_025362015.1 Gammaproteobacteria bacterium
AATCGCCCGCTTGTTCAGCGGTAAAGGTGTACTCCACCCACTCATTAGCATCAATATGATTAATAAAGTAAGGCTGTTTTTTGAGGGCTTTATCCACACCAATATCAACGCCATCATTGCGATAGACGCGCCCTTGATTCCACAATGCAAATTCTTTTTGACCTGTTGATACGTGATAGTCGCCAGAGTCCAGATCAAAATAACTATTGCGACCCATATCATATTCTACGGCAGCAATTTCGCCACCGGCAGCTTTGATTTTGTGTACAACAAACGGCGCTGCAGAATCAGAATGTGGTTGGCGAAACATAGCGTCGATCACATCGGGATGATAAATATTATTTTCAAAACGAATATCCTGTTTTGCTAATTGCATGAGTGCCTTGTAAGCCTCTTCGCGCTTGGGGCGTGCACCACTGCCATTTAAAAAATCAACAATTTTTAAATAACCAGCATTGGGTTGGATTTGTATTGGGTTGTTAAAGCCCATTTTTTTCAATGGCCAAAATGCCCAGCCAATGCCTTGCGATTCTACTAAATGAATCGCATCGCGAAACCATAGATTAGAGTTTTCGCCGGACTCGCCCAGCCATACAGGTACATTATATTTTTCACGCAATTGCAGTATTGATTGAATATCAGTAAGCGCATTATTACTCCAATATTTATGAAAGCTCAAAACCATATTCGAGTCCCAAGTTGGCAATAGCCCGCTGTAATTATTACCCCAGCAATTGCCCTCAATAATAATCATGTGTTTACTATCAACTTCACGAATCGCTTTAGTAATATTGACCATTAACTCTTTTAGCGGCGCATTTTTTTGTTCTTTGCAGCCAGCGATGTCGTCAGCATGCTCAAAACCCCAATTGGGTTCGTTAATAATATCGTAGGCGCCAACCATAGGTTCGTTCGCATAGCGTTGCGCCAATTTTTGCCAAAGGGCGAGCATTTTTTGTTGATTTTCAGGGCTTTGCCAGAGCGAGGGGTTATTCGGATTGCGGTCAGAAATAGCCACATCATTACCCTGCCCGCCAGGAGTGGCGTGTAAATCCAGAATTAAATACATATTGTTAGCTTTACACCACGCCAATAGTGAATCGGTTAATGCAAAGCCACTTTCCAACCAGGTGTTTTGTCCTTTTATAGGTTCTTGCTCAATGGGTAGGGTGTATAAATTGAAATGCATCGGCAATCGTACGGAATTAAATCCCCATGAGGCCATAGCATCTATATCCGATTTACGCGTGTGATTAGCGAGCCACGTACGATAAAATTCCTGCGTTGCCTCAACACCGACAAGGTCTTCAAACTTGCTTTTAATCACATGTTGCTGCCCAAGATTACCCAACTGCAACATGTAACCTTCTTGCAGCATCCACCCGCCAAGCCCCATACCGCGCAACAAAACCTTTTCACCGTGTTCGTTAACGATATACTGACCGTCCGCATGCAGGTATCCTTGCATGCCTTTAAGCGCGGCATCGTGAGAAGTGAGCGCGGAGCTGCGAGAAGGCTCTTGCGCATTTACGGGCACGCCTGACACTAAAACGAAAAATAACAAAACAATTGCTTTTTTTGTGTTCATTGGTTTTATCCTTTATATCGGTAGCCATTTGGGCGGCTATTGAAGTGGTAATTTGGGTGGTGACAGCAAAGTAAAAAATATCTAACCTATGACCAAATTCAACGAACTGATCATAAAAATAGGTTATATTCTGTAAAGTAACCACTGCTTGAAGAAATAGACGATTACCAGTGTAGCTATTCCATAGGATAGTGTAATTATTTACTTTTTCGATTACGCGAAAAGAACCCAATAAAAAATAACTAATCTGTTCCACATAATAAGTTTTGTACGAATTTCTCCAAAACCGTGACCGTTGTTATACATTGATATCGTCCGCTCACCCGGACGCACAACACCCATACAACATAACTACAACTAGAAAAATATTATGAGAGAAACCATATTTAATATTCATGACCTTGTACTCATGATGACTGCGGTCCAAGGCGCTTGTTTTGCCATACTATTGTTGGCTACTAATCCACGAAACAACAAAAGCAATTATTTTTTGGCCGCATTTTTATTAACGCAAGCCTTTATCCCCATGCATGAATTGGTGTTGTGGGGTAGTGATATTAGAACGATTGTAATGGAGAATTGCCCGCGCTTATTTTTATGGATGGGCTTTGCGTATTACCTGGATGCTGCGATATTGTATTTTTATGTGAAGTCACTTGTTTATCAGGATTTCACTGTGCGTAAAAAAGATGCCTGGCACTTTTTGCCTTTAGGATTATTTATTGTTTTTATTTGTATAACCTTCTACAGCTATAACCTGGAAGAGCGAATGGCGCTGATCATACATGACAAATATGTTTACAGCGTCCCCAATTTAATTGCTGATTTTTTGTGCAAGATCCTTCGCGTTATTTATTGCGTCGCTTGTTTTTTATTAATTTTAAAATATAAAAACCAATTAAAGAACACTCACTCCACGATTGAACGAGTCGATATTGCATGGTTAAGCGTACTGGTGGTTGGGTTTTTATTGGTAACCATTATCGAGGCAGCATTGGCGAGCGCTAAAATCGTCCATCTGTTTATTGGTTTCCATCTGCATTTATTTGAAGTAATGGGATTGACCGGGTACTACACCGCTTTTCTTTTAATGTTGGTGTTGGTGTTTTCAAGTACTCGCTATTTCGCTACCTTTGAATCCATAAAACAAAAGGAACATTTCAAAAAACCTACGGAAGAGAAACTGCTCAATACCGTTTTTGCTGAAAAAATTGATGCTGCTATGCGTGCAAAAAAACTCTACTTATCTCCCGACTTGACGTTGGACATGCTAGCTGAAACCTTGGCAGTTCCCTCCAAAGATTTATCGTTGATATTTAATCGCCACTTCGATAGTAATTTTTATGAGTTTATTAATGGCTACCGTATCGAAGAAGCTAAAAAAGTTCTCATCGATCCCAAACATAAATCTAAAACGATAACGCAAATTTATTTAGAAGTGGGCTTCAACAGCAAATCGGTATTTAATACTTTTTTCAAAAAAATTGTCGGGCAAACCCCATCGGAATATCGAAACAATCATTTGTCGCCACAATAGTTTAAGGCTCGCGCCAGTCTCAAACTAAAACTCAGACCAGAAGTTGCAATGCACAATCAACGACCTTGTTCTTGAGCTTGTTTGTAAGCTTGTACAGCAGCTTCGGCTGCATTCGCTTTTTGCATAGGTGTGCCTGCACCTGCCGCATTAAAATTCGTAGTGTTTTGCATTTGCTCCACAGGTACATCGCGCTGGCTAGCAGAATTTTCATTGGTTTGTTGTTGTGCTGGTGCGGTAAGCTTATTCGCCAGCACTTGCTCAGCTGTCGCTTTCTCTGCGACCGACACAACTTCTTTATTGGATTGCCCAGGATTCACGGCTTCTTGTTCGCCCTCAATACTCAGATGCGCAACCTCTTGCTCGGCAAAGTGTAGATAAATTGCCGCTGCAGCGATCGCCACGACACCAACTATAAGTAATGATTTCAAGGATACACTTTTCATATTATTTCTCTGATTAAGACAAAAACCTATTATTCACCATCGCCTAGCTAAAGGCTATGCGTATGATTACTTGTACCTTAAGCATGCAGTAATCGCATCCATGATTTGCGTTAAAAAGTATCACAAATAATTTTAAACTACGCGACCTAAAACTGGAGATAAAAAAACCGCTCTCAATGACTTGGGAGCGGTTTTATTTTTACGGCATTTAATTACCAGAGATAATTAATATACTTCAAAATCCCACAATGAGTAACCGTAACCAGTACCGCGAGCTGTGCCTAACACGCGCACATAACGGCCAGTTCCAGAAACTGCAAGTGTGTCGTTCGCGCCATCACCATTGGTGACTGTGCTGATCGTTGTCCAACTCACGGCATCTGCTGATACCTGAATTTGGTAACCCTTGCCGTATGCAGTTTCCCAATTCAATACCACTTTGGTAATTGTTTTGGTTGAACCAAGATCTACGTAGATCCACTGAGCATCTGTAGCTAAACTTGCCCAACGAGTTGTTGAGTTACCATCTACGGCAAAAGAAGCAACCCAAGCTTCACCTTCATTGCTTGACGCAACGGCAGGACGATTCAACGCCAGGTTAGTAGTATTGATAACGCTGCTTGCAGTAGAGCTTTTAACTGAACTTGCAACTGAACTAGCTACGCTGCTTTTAATTGAACTGGCAACACTGCTTGGAGCGGTTGAAGAGCTAGCAGCAACATTCCAAACTTCAAAATCCCACAATGAATAACCATAACCTGTGCCGCGCGCAATACCCAACATGCGAACATAACGGCCAGTGCTTGCAGTTACACTCAAGGTTTCTTTACCGCCAACGCTTGTGCTTGTTGAGTAAATTTTGGCCCAGGTTGCGGCATCATTAGAAACCTGTATCTCATAGCTTTTGCCATAAGCAGCTTCCCAATTTAATACTACCCGGTTGAAGCTGTAGCTTGCACCAAGATCAACATAAATCCATTGTGCATCTGTCGGCTGACTTGCCCAACGAGTGCCGCTATTGCCGTCTGCAGCAAAGGTTGCCAGCCAGGCATCGCCTTCATTAGATGATGCAAATGCAGGGCTATTAAGTGCTAGGTTGCCAGTTTTAACGATCACGCTGCTAGATGAAGCAGTAGAGCTTTTCACTGACGAAGCTACTGAACTTGCAACAGAAGAGGCTACCGAGCTCTTAACTGAAGAGGCCACTGAGCTTGCAATAGAAGAAGCGACAGAGCTCATAACAGAAGAGGCCACTGAGCTTGCAACAGAAGAAGCGACAGAGCTCTTAATAGATGAAGAGCTTGCAACATTACCCACAGTAAAGTTAACCCAGTTCAAATTTGTAGCTTGGTTGAATACCAGGCGTACTTTATGAGAACCTGCTGTTAACGCCAATGTGTTATTCACGGTAGCCCAAGTTTGCACACCACCTGTTGCAGGAACATTGATTACTGCTTTTTGAGCGCCGTCAACCAATACATTAATAGTACCTGCAGTTGCGCTCGCGACACGAGAAGCCATGTTGTAGGTAGTAGAAGTACTCACAACGTTATATTCAACCCAGTCACCGGCAAGCGTGTCACTCAGATTTAGGAAACCTGATACATCTTGAGTTTGTTCAACACGAATACCATAGGTATATGAGAAATTATCACCAGGATTGGCGCCTGTGTTGGAACGAGTTGCATTTTGAGTGGCGTAACGTTCAGCTTCTATCAATTTTGGTAGTGTATGAACGTTGGTCGCATCACCGTGTATTGGCATGTTGACAAAAATATCGCCAAGATCCGTAAGAGCACCTGATTGAGTAGAATTTAATAGGCTATTGTAAGGATAGCCCGTTGAGCGACCAATGAACCAGGCATAACGCGCTACATCTTTGTCATTTTCAAGGTAATCAACAACTTGAGTTAACATACGTTGTTGCGACGCTACAGTAGTGGGTGTTTTCGTCGCGTCATGTTCTGGCTCCCAAGCAGCAAATTCAGTTAACCAAATTGGTTTGCCAAATTTTTTGAACTGATTAACATACCATAGAATACCGCCAACATCTGGCATGTAAGCATGGATTGCAATAGCATCAATGCGGCAGGTTGGGCAGATCTTGATAAAATCTTCCAGATAAGTCCAAGGTGTGAAATAAGGGTTACCAGCAGGATCAGTTACGCAATTGCCGCAGAAAGTCAAAGCTACGCTAACAATCTTTAAATTGAAGTCAGTCGCAATTTTTTCCAGGCGTGGCCACGCAGCCGCAGCTTCTGTTGGTGTCATATTGGATTGGTCTTTGAGCTGTGGTTCGTTAAACGCAAGGATGTATTTCACATCTTTATGCGCAGCGATATAAGCACGCAGAGCTGTTTCATCAAAAGTACCACTCCAGGTCATAGGCACATATTCAACACCGTAGTTTTGATAAGTGTCTTGAATTGCCAAATCAGGTTTGATGCCCCAGTTGTACCACCAGCTAATACCTTTAGACATGATTGCCATATCTTCTGCTGAATGGTTTCCGTAACCAACACCACGTTTTGTACTTTTTACTTTGCCAAAGTTGTCATCAACAAAGATAACCGTTTTTGCAACTGAGGTTAATTTGCTATCGCTGACCGTTAAGGCAACGTTATATGAGCCACCTTGTGTAAAGGTGTGAGTTGGTTTAACACCTGAGCCGGAGGTGCCATCGCCGAAATCCCATGAATAGGTTAATGCATCACCATTTACATCGTTTGATTTGCTTGCATCAAATACAACAGTTAATGGACCAGCGCCACCCATTACAGAAGGCACAAGAGCAGCTGATGGCGCGCGATTAACAACAGTACCGTTAGTGCCTGGATCTTTCGCTAACAAACCACCAGACAGGTAAACATCATCAATTGCCAGACTGGTAATTTCTGTAGTACCGAGCACTTGCAACAATTGTCTCATGTCGAACAAATCGAGGTCTTTTGCCAACACCGACATTGGGATAACAATTTCATGCCACTGGCCATCACGAGCAAAACCGTAAGGATCACTGCCTGCAGTAAAGTTAATCCATTTTTGGCCAATATCATTCACGTTGCCGCTTTTGAAACCAATTTGGAACGGAACTGTTTCTGTGGTTTTCATCGAGAAATGCAACGCAGCATTAGCATTATCAAACGCAGTGAGGTTGAAGCCTTCACGCGCTGCTAAACCCATACCAAACCAACCTTGCGCATTAGATTTTATATTTAGCGATGAGTTACCTTCCAGAACTTGACCTGGTTGTAACACAATTGTATTGGCCCAGAGGAATAAATCACCATTTACACCGAACGCGAATTCACTCACGCTTGCCGTTTTATGTGCAGGGTTTTCAGTGTAGATACCAAAGTTGCCTGATTCAGGTGCTGGTAAACGGATGCTTTCAGAGTAATAAATGTTGTCGAAAGCAATAGTCATAGGGACTACGGGATCAGGACCAGAAACGCTGAAGAAAGTTTTGATGGTAGTAAAATCAACATTACCGAATTTGCTAAGAGGGATTGCAACGTGATGCCAAGCACCATCGCGAACCAAACCATATTGTTCGGCACCTGCAATCAAATCCACTGCACCTGAACCACCAGCACTGCTGCCAATGGTGATAGTCATGTTTGAAGTAGATGCAGTTTTAATGTCTACATTCAAGTAGCCGTGAGTGTAGTTATGCATATCGTAATCTTTATGCAATAACCCCATGCCCCACCAGGACCCTGCTGCTATTTGGTAACCGAGGGCGCTACTACCTTCAGAAGGAATAGTGGCCGCCGCAACCATATTGTTCCAAATATAAAGATTGGTGCGATCGCCCCAATTTAATTGGTCCAATGTCGGTGTGGTTTCAGTCATTACACCAAAGTTACCGCTATAAACATGGTCGGTTGGCAAATGAAGCTCGGTATTCGCATTTTTATACAAGCGAACATAATCGACGTACATTTTGCCCGGCAACGGAGCGGTGATTAAGGCGGGATCACTAATACCAACGTAACTACCACCAACAGCCAGGTTTAAAAGAATAAATGCAGGTTCCCTGAATTCACTTTTATTCGCGCCGCTGATATCCATCGTGAAATAAGCAGCACCATCGACAGAGATGCTAACAGTGGTAGGCGTCCAATCCAACTTATACAAGTGATAAGCATCGTAGAAATTGGCGGGCACTTGGGTTACCGCAAAAGAATCTGCCTGTGAACCTGTACCCGTCTCTTCCCACCAATGAAGTGCGCCAGAAATAGATTTGTTAACCGTGCCACCTGTTTGAAACGCAACAGCACCAGCTTCTAAAAGATCCATCTCGCCAGATTTAGGCCAGCCGTCAATACCGATACTAGAGCCTAACATCCAAAATGCAGGCCAAAGGCCATTACCAATTTGCGGTAATTTTATGCGTGCTTCTAAGGTGCCATACTTAAATGACATGCGGCCTTGAGTGTGTAGACGAGCGGAAGTAAATTCTTTGCCGCTATATTTTTCGCGTTTTGCCTGAATCACAAGGCTACCGGCTTCAATGTAGGCATTGTTAGTATCTGCAGTGTAATACTGCAGTTCATTGTTGCCGTTGCCTGATCCACCCGTGGTGTAGGTCCAGATCGATTTGTCGATGCGATCAGCGTTGAACTCTTCTGCCCAGATTGGTGTGGTTTGTGCGTAAGCGCCTGTGGTTGAAATACACAGACCTAATAATGCTAACTTTTGCATCAAAGACTTGCGGGGTGTTTTCATTTTATGTACCTGCAATGGTTATGTTTATTAAAATTGCGTTGTTTTTGAGTTGTTGAGTTGTAAAAAGCACTACTTATATTTCTATAACACCATGACATTTTTATAGAAATGCAAGTGCGCGTCGTTCGCTTGGCAGCAAAGAACTTATTTATTTAGTATGAATAGAATTAATAAAGCCTACGAGCGGAGAAATCGAGCAAAAAGCAAAGGAACTCAAAATTTTTAAGAACTAGATGTGTTTATGGGTACCATAAACTTGTTAAAAACCGTGTTTGGTGTTGCCGAGGTGCCGCAGGAAATAGAATAAAGGAGGTCAATTATGGTGTTGCAAATGAGCAAAACATAGATATTTTTAAAACTTGGCCATACATCTCTACATGCCAGAGCAAGATCCATCAACCAGAACGCGACCCTGATTGATGAATCTTCGTCTTTACACTCAATATTTCATTAATAAACCAGAGTTTGAATACCATGCGCTGGAATAGTGGCTTTTGCTTCATCCAAACCAACATAGAAATTGTAACTAACGTCTGCATCACTTTGATTCATCACGATAGTCGCCATTTTATTATCGCCATTTAAAAATGAAGTGGTTAATAAAACACTTCTACTGCTAGTTGAGCTTACACGCTGGGCATTAGGACGAATGAATTTTGAGAAATGGCCAATGTAGTAATAAATTGGCGAATAAATCAATTCACCCGTTTTGCTGTCTGCATGAATGGCTGAATAACAAAAGTTACTCACGTGATTTGGGCCGCCTTGTTCGTCCAGCAATATGTTCCAGTCTGTCCAGCCGACGCTACCGTTATTAAAATCGTTGACCATTGAATTACCGTATTTTTCCCCATTAGGCCAATACTGGTAACGCTCCGCGCTAAACTTTTCAATTGAAGCTTCGGTTAACAGGATGTTTTTAGTGGGGAAGTTTTGGTTAACATCAGCCAAATTATTAAACATTGGATCACCACCGGTCCAAGTCTCATACCAATGGAAGCCAATGCCCCAAGCATACTTAGCGGCTTCCGGGTCATTAAATATGGTATTGGCACGGTAGTTCAGTAAGTCGCGGTTGTGATCCCATACTATAATTTTTTTGTCCTTCAGACCTTCTTTGTGCATAGTCGGGCCCAAATGATTTTTCAGGAAATCGCGCTCTTCTTCCGCGGTAAAAATCATCGATTCCCAAATTTGTTTGGCCATAGGTTCATTTTGTATGGTGATACCCCAAATTGGGATACCTTCTTTTTCATAAGCTTTAATAAATTTGGTGCAATACATCGCCCAAGCATCGGCGTATTCAGGCAAGAGCTTGCCACCGTGGAGCATATCCTTAGTATCTTTCATAAATGCAGGCGCACTCCAAGGGCTTACAAACATGGTTAACTGCCCACCAGCAGCAGCAATAGCTTTTTTGATTAAGGGGATGCGAAATTCACGATCATGGTCAATCGAGAATGTCGCTAATGCTTTATCGCCTTCTTTAATATAAGTGTAACTACTACTGCTAAAATCAGAACTGTGGATGGTAGTTCTCGCCAAGGTGTAGCCAATCCCCTTATCTTTGTCGTAGTAAGCGTGTAAAAGCTCATCCTGTTTCGCTGGGCTTAGTTTGCCAAACACCTCAGCACTCGCATCCGTGATGGCACCACCGATACCCAGTAATTTTTGAAAACGATGGTTCGGATCTACAAAAATGGATATTTCAGTTTCACCGGGTTGTTGGCCTTGTGCAAACTTCAAAGTGTCGGTTAGGGCTAAGCGCTTCTCTGCATTTTTGGCGGTGGTGTAAACGCTAATAGTTTTACCGCTGGTCGAAAATGCGGGTACTTTTGTTGCTTTTTGAGTTTCGCCAGCGCCTGCTAACTGCGTGCCTGCAGCTAAAAGGGTAAGTATTGCTGTGGCGGCAAGAACATGTTTTTTCATCTGTTTGTTCCTTTCGTTATTCTGTCGTTGGGTTAAAGTTGAGTGAAATGACGGCGTTAAATGATCTTATGCCATTGTAACTGCCGGCAAGGATATATTGATCAGCGCGAAAGAGTATAGATATCTATGAGCTAGGCGGTGACTTTTTTCAAAACTTAAAGCCAGCCTGCTGGTACAAACAACCAAAAACCGTCGGCAAATAGAATTGCACCAGTTAAACCCACCGGTAAGCCAAGGAACCAAACTTCTTTACGCTTGAGTAAGCCACTAATTGAAGAGAGAACAATGGCGATTTGCAAGAATATGACTGCCAAACCCAGCGGCTTGCTGTGAGTTAGCGCTTCTTCACGGTTTTGCTCTAATTCGCGCGCTTTCTTTTCGATATCAGCCTTTTCTGTTTCGTACTTTTGAACTTTGGCTTCCGCTTCGGCCAAGGCCCGTTCAATTTTTTCTTTTTCCTCAGCATTAATCGTTTTAGGCAGCAAATCTAATTGCAAACTGAGGTTTTCTTTTTGAATGCGATATAAGCTTTCACGTATACTTTTGGCCTGAAAGAAAGCCCATTGGTCAGAGGCTTGCGCCTGAAGCACAACGCCTCGCGAAGAAAAGCTACCGCCTTTGAAGGTGGATAAAGTAGCCAGGGCAGCAAAGATAACCGTAGTAAAGGCGAGGTAATTAATCCAGGTTTCCTTTTTTTCCGGATTGTTGATGTTAGCTGTGGTACTTTTGGTCGTATTCATGTGGATCCTTTAGTGGTTTAAACAAGTTAGTGGTTTAAGTGAGCTTTACTAGCGAATCGCTTGCTCTCATTGAAGCTGAAGATTTTACCGATAGCGCATGAAAATTGCGCATAAAATTACAAAAAAATCTCTTTACCCCCAGTAGCGCATGTTTTTTTCGTTTGATTTTTATAATTTGGGTTTTATTGCGCTAAATCATTGCACCTAATGCTTTTTTTCTCCACACTTCTGCCCCTATGATAGTTTAGGCCTCGCTCCAGCAAGCTGGGTTAATAGTTAACTGTTATGTAGATGTTTATTTAGGATAAAGCTCAGTGGCCCCTTATCGATTAAAAGCTTTGGCATTACTCTTCTCACTTACGTTATTGGGGTTTGCAAGCTTACAGCACGACGATTCAGATCTAATTGCATGGATCGGCTTTTACACCTTATGTGCTCTAATTCCGTTGCTATTAGCATTTAACACTTATTATCGCCCGTTATTTTACCTAACCAACCTGTACCAAAACCGTTTGCTAACAATCATTTTATTAACCACTACGAATGACTGAATATTATGAAATTATTAAGCCGTCTTTTTAAAAAAACGCCCCCAAAAATTGCCACTATTGATGAGCAAATTAAAGCGCTTGCGCTTCACTCTAACGAACAATTAATGATGGTCGCCACCACCACGAGTGGAGATGATGCTTTACGCGAAGCAGCGATTACTAAATTGAGCTATGGCAGTGAACTACTCAGCCTAATCACTGGCACACATAACGCACGCACGCAAACTGCTGCGCGCAAACGCATTGGCCAATTGCTGGATGACAAAGCGCTTACTATTGATGAGCTAGCAAAGGAAATTTCAAATCCCATTGAATTGATGGCGGTTGTTAGCTATTCATCAGCCGCAAGTTTTGCTGTGCTCGCACAAATTACCAGTTCAACCCTATTGCTTCAACTTGCAAGTGAAGCGAGCACTACGCAAATTCGTCAAGCGGCAGCAGCTAAAATTACCCAGCGTGATCAACTGGAACAACTTGCTAAAACGGCGCAAAGCAAAGATAAAAATGTTTATAAATTAGTAAAAGCGCAATTGGATATATTTAAAAGCGAAGATGCTAAATTTGCTGAACTGGAAACACTCGCTCAGGTCATTTGCACTAAATTAGAAAAACATTCTCACCTAGAAGCGGATACGCTTTTTAAAGCCAGGCTTTCAGTCTTGCAGCAAGAATGGTTAGCCCTGAGCCAAGGTGTATCTGATGCAACTGCGCAGCGATACCTGGTCGCAGTTAAATCCTGTGAAGCTAAAATTACCGCCCAGGCTGATGCTATTGCTCAAGAAGAAGAAAATATTGCACTCGATCAACGGGCACTCACTTTAGCTAAAGCAGCGCTTGAAAATTCAAAAACGTTTATTGCTGATATTTATTCAGTTACTCATATAGACGAACTATTAGCAGTAAATTACGAACACAAATTACAAGAGTTGGCGCAAGCAATGCGTTTAGCTGCGAATCGTAAATTACCGATGGATGCACTTAACAAAGAATTTGAATTCCGAAAACAACAAACATTGCATTTAATCGAGCAGATTAAAAATTCCGGTACGTTAACGCAGCTAACTGAACAATTGCATAGCGCTGAAAATAGTGATGCAGCGCAAGCTGTCAAACATAAGCTCAATCAATTACTTAAATATGCGCAAGAATTTTCTCATGAACAATTGCCAGAAAGTGTTGCTAGCGCACAAACGGCGCTCAAAAATTGGGTGAAAAAACACAATGCGGTTGAGCAAGCGGCTAGAAATTCTCTGCGTGAATTTAGTGAGCTGATTCGCAAAGGCTTGTGGACAATTGAGCAAGGCTTTGTCCGCAAAGCCCGCGCCATTCAAAAAGAGCTGACCGAAAAACGTCAACAACATACTGATTTACCGAAAGCTATTCAAGCCAAGCTTGATGAGTTTGAAGAACAAATTGCAAAGCTGGGCGATTGGCATGAATTTGCTGTTACACCCAAAAAAGAAGCTTTAGTGGTGCAAATGCAAGGTCTGATTAACAGTGCAATTGCGCCTGAAGATTTAGCAACTAAAATTCACGAACTACAAGATAGCTGGAAAGAAGTGAGTAAAGGCGGCCAGCAGCAAGACGAAACACTTTGGCAACAATTTCATCAAGCATCCGAAACAGCGTTTGCACCTTGCAAAGAGTTTTTTGATGCACAGGCCGCCGCACGCGAAAAAAACCTTACCAAACGCCAGGAAATGGTAACGCAATTACAGCATTATTTGGCGAGCCATACATGGGATAAAGCCGATTGGGCAGGTGTTGAAAAAACCCTTAAAGTAGCGCGCCAGGAATGGCAGCTCTATTGGCCAGTGCCGCGCAAAGCAGGTAATGATTTGCAACAAACTTTTGAAGGGTTAATGGAACAATTGTTTGGCAAAATTACTACTGAGTACGAAACCAACAAAGCAACGAAACAACAGTTAATAGAAACTGCTCAAGCGCTGGCAGCATCAAGCGATGTTCGTAGCGCAATTGACTCAGTTAAAAAAATGCAAGCACAATGGAAAACTATTGGCAAAAGTTGGTACAAAGAAGACCAACAATTGTGGCAAGATTTCCGTCAACATTGCGATGCAATTTTCGCACGCCGTAATCAAGAAATTGAAACTGCAAACAATCAACGCCAGGAAATACAACAGCAGGCAGAAGCCTTACTCGCAAAACTTGATGCTTTTTTTGCGCTTAGCCTTGCTGAATTAATGGCAGCAAAGGCAAATATTGAAATTCTTAAGACCGATTTTTTTGCTTTAGAGTTACCGCGCGATACTGCAAAAACATTAAATGAAAAGCTGAATACAACCCTTGCTGCTATTGCTGAAAAAATTGACCGCGAACGCAACAAAGCCGAAGCGCAAAGTTGGTTGGATATGTTCGGTGCTGCCGATGCGATTCGCAATTTCGAATTAGCAGTTATAACAACGACTATAGCAACCACATCTGAAGCTGAAATTAATACCAAAAGAGATGCTCTGGAAAAATTGATCGCCGACACTCCCCGCTGGCCAAGTGGTAGCTTATCAATTATACAGCAGCGTTTCGCCAAGGCCGCAACCATCACTCTGGAAGATCAGGCGAAAAATACACAAAGCTTACGCATACTCACTGTACGTGCCGAGATTTTGGCGGGCAAAGAAACTCCAGCCACAGATAAATTATTGCGCATGAATTATCAAGTGCAACAAATGCAACAAGCGTTTGGTAGCCGTGATAATAGTTTTAGCACCATGGTGCTGGAATGGATTGCAATTGGCGGCGTCCCCACCGATACATATACAGAATTGCTTAGCCGTTTTAACAGCAGCCGTGAAACAGGTGCGAAAAAATAATTATCGCAGGAATTCGCACCCACATAAGCTCGCATAAAAAGTTTGCACCAAAAAAATTGTCACAAATAAATATAGGAAACCCATGAAAAAAACATTTAAGCTTCATATTGAAGGTAAAAATAGCGATCGCTTATTAGAACGCATCAAGCACGAAATACGCAAATACTTGAAACGCGAAAGGCGTAAACCTTTGCCAGCAGGTGTGGACTATTGGGATTTCGATTGTAAATTTGGGCTGACCGAGGCCACCGCCGAAGATGTACACTTGGCAGAAATCATCAAAAAAATCGATGCAGTTTCCGTCAGTGGTGGTGAAGGATTTTATGTGGAAATTATAGCCGCACACGGCATCCGGCAAAAACGCCCCGCCGTTTATGACGAATCTGAAGACGCGTGATTTACTCTGACAACGTGAGATATTCAATCGATAAGCCGCTAGCGATAGCTCGTTAGCGGCTTATTTTTTTTTCAGTAGTAGCTCTACCAGTGCTAACACACTAAAATACCCATATTGTTTTTCCGTATCACCCATCTTTCTCTGTTTTTGCTGATAAAGGAAATTGATATGTCCTGCTTTAGGTTTAACACGATTGATGTCAAGGCTGACACAATGCATTTTCGCAACTATCTGCAATATTTGCTGGCGATGCAATTGCAACACAATATAAAAAAACTGCTACATTTCTTCCTGGCACTGACAGCACTTTTATTCTGCGCGGCAAGCTTTGCCCAAATAAACAATATCGCCTTAAACCGACCCGCTGTGTCTTTATCAGAAGAGGGGCCAGGCAATTCTGCAGCTAAAGCTAATGATGGCAATAGCGCAACACGCTGGGCTAGTGGCTGGAGTGATCTGCAATGGATCTATGTGGATTTGGGCGCTATTCACACCATTAATCGTGTCGTACTGCAATGGGAAATTGCTTACGCTACGGCTTATCAAATTCAAATCTCGAATGACAGAGTCAATTGGATTACCGCCTACAGCACCACCAATGGTGACGGTGGCACTGATGACATTAATCTAAGTGCAACGGGGCGTTTTGTTCGCCTGTATGCTACTGCGCGCGCGACTCCCTATGGCTATTCCCTCTGGGAGTTTGAGATCTTTGCACAAACCAATACAACGCCTTCATCTTTATCCAGCGCAAACAAAGCGTTGAATAAACCGGTCGTTGCATCCTCTGAAGAAAGTACTATTTGGCGTGCCGAGCAAGCAGTTGATGGCGATGATACTACCCGTTGGGCAAGCAACTGGATGGACAAGCAATGGATTTATGTAGATTTAGGTAAAACGGAAACCATTAAAGAAGTCATCCTAAAATGGGAATCGGCTTATGCACGAGAATATCAAATTCAAATCTCCGATGATAAATCAACTTGGGTAACCCTTAAAACGGTGACGAATGGCGACGGTGGAATTGATGATCTCAGCATCTCAGCTACTGGCCGCTACGTGCGAATGCTTGGTATCACACGCGCGACAGATTACGGTTATTCGTTGTGGGGTTTCGAGATTTATTAAGCGCTAATTCCGCTTAAACAATATTAACGCTCAAAACCTTCACAACCTATTTACAACTTATAAATAAAATTATTTTTGCTGCGCTTCAATCCACGCATTGACCTTAGTGTCTAATACAGAGAGTGGCAACACGCCATCGCATAACACCACATCATGATAATCACGTAAGGAAAACTTCTCCCCCAGCTTTTGTTGCGCACGCGCACGCAACTCTTGAATTTTAAGCGCACCAATCTTGTAGGCAAGTGCTTGTCCTGGCCACGCCATATAGCGCTCTGTAGCACGACGCGCATCTGCTTCAGCGCTACCTTCTGTATCCATCATATATTGCATGGTCTGTTCGCGCGTCCAGCCTTTGGCATGCAGCCCCGTATCAGTCACCAATCGCACCGCACGCACTAATTCCAACTTTAAGTGACCAAGGTATTGATTCGAGTCTTCGTACAACCCCATCTCTTTGCCAAGTGTTTCTGCGTATAACGCCCAACCTTCTCCGTAAGCAGTAATCCAACCAAACTTACGAAATTTTGGGATGGATAATTCTTGCTGTAACCCCATTTGAAAGTGATGCCCTGGCTGACCTTCATGTAAAAACAAACTGGTCATCTTAGTATTGCGATACTGCGCCGGGTTTTCGATAACGGCGTAATATATGCCGGGGCGAGAGCCATCTGGCGCGGACGAATTATAATGATCAGATGCTGTTGCGCGAGTTAGTTCGGGCTCCGGGCGAATAATCAGTGGGGCTTTTGGCATACGGCCAAATAACTCTGGTAGTTTTAGCGCTATTTTTTTATTTAACACCTCATAAGCATCGAGTACATCTTGCTCGGTTTTAAAAGGACGAAATTGCGGATCATTATTTTGCCAGCGCAAAAAATCCGACAAACTACCGTTAAATTGATAGGTTTTTTTAATGGCTTCCATTTCTTCGCGAATGCGCGCCACTTCTTTTAAACCCAGCTCATGAATTTCATCTGCTGTCATAGTGGTAGTAGTGTGATGCATTACCTGATATTGATACCAGGCTTTTCCATCCGGTAATGCGCCAACTCCCGCAGTGTTACGCGCATTGGGCAAGTATTCATTTTCTAAAAAAAATGTTAATTTTTTTGTAGCAGGAATTAATTTCGCTTGGATAGCTTTTTTATATATCGCGATTAAATGAGCCTTATCTGCAGCACTAAAATTTTCAGGTATATTTTTAATGGCTAGGTAAAAAGGATTTTTTTCAATATTATTTTCTGTTAACGCTTTAATCGCCGGCAGCCCACTAATAATTAATGGTTTTGGTTGCACCACTCCACACTTTATACCTTTACGCATATTGGCAATTGCCTGATCAATCCAGCGCGGTAATTTTTCCAAACGGGTTAAATAGTGCTCATATTGCGTTACTGTTTTGAGTGGCTGAATATCCTGACCGGTACCAAATTGGGCAAGATATACAGGCAGACCACCCAACTGATCAATAGGCAATAAGTTGAATGGAAATTTATCTGCCTCCAGCTGATCTTGCATTTCGCTCGTTAACACTTGATAAGTAATACGATCCGCTGCTGATAGTGTTTTCTCATCCACCGATTGCAGCTCACGCAATACATCCTGCGCCAGTTTGTGATTTTTTATTTGCGCAGCGGGTGAAATTGTAATTTCGAGCTTATCTTCAAAGCGCGCTTCACCGGTAGTTGCTGAGCCTTCCAGGGGATCAAGCTGTAAGTGCCGCTCAAAATATCGCTCAGCGATCGCTGCCAATTTTTCATCAGGAATGTTAATTTTTGTATCCGCATTTGACGTTACGTAGATACCCAGAAGAAAAGACATTAATAAAAATTTACACTTAACACTCATTATTTCTATCCTTTTTAAAAACCTACGCCTCACTCACATAAGAATATAAGTTTTATAAATATTGTATATCGGGCGAGTTCAGCCGTGAAATGCATTGAACCCGATGCTGTTAAATTCACATTCAAGAACCCAGGGAACGATATTCAATAATCAAACGAAGGATTTCATGATCACTAATCGCAGCAACTAGCGATTCATTCATTGACCGCCGCTGGGGTAGATGAATATTAAATTTACTGAGCAAGACTTCTTCGACTTGCTTGTCCGAATTAGGATCAATCTGTTTTCCTGCATAAACTGCTATCCGTTGGGAAATAAATTCTTTGCTCATTGTTACATTACCTATAGTAAAACCTTAAAAAATAAACCGATCACATGCGATTTTTTATAGTAACCATCACCGACTCAACGCTTAAATCAGTCCTGTCGGCTGTAAATACTAATGTTGTTTAGAGCGGGAGCAAAACTCCCACTAATTGTTGATTATTTGTAATATTAAAATAGATCATTTCGGCGACTTAGTGAGTTTAGTTCATATAGTTACACTATTTAATAACGTTCACCATGCAACGATCAGCTAGACTTAAGCCGTAAGCTTAATTTAGGCAACAGGCATGCACCATTTTGTTCGACCCCATTCGGGGCTATGGTTAATCATCGGCTGGCTTTTCATGAGCAGCACCCTTAACGCCGCAAACGAAACACCGATGGTTATCAAAATCTCTACCACGCGTGAACTTATTGCCGGGCAGAGTTATAAGTTTGATCTCAGCAAGCTTATCCTTGATGCAACCAAAGCCGAATATGGCGATTATCGCTTTGAATACTACTTGAATTCACCCAGTGCAAGCCGCCAGGCAATACTGTTAAAGCAAGGTGATCTCATTAATCTCCTTTGGGGATCTGCTGGCACTGCAGCCAACAAAGTAGGGGCTATTATGATTCCCTATGATTTATATCGCGGCTTATTAGGTCGGCGCATTTGCATCATTAACAGCCACAACAAACTGTTATTTAATAGCATAACCAATGCCAATGCACTAAAAAGTATTCGCATTGGCCAAGGCGTGGACTGGCCCGATATAGAAATTTATAAATTCAATAACATCACGACCATTCAAGCGCCCAGTTTCGAAGGCATGTTCGGCATGCTTACCCTCAATCGCTTTGACTGTATAGCGCTCGGCGTCACTGAAATTGATCAATTTTACCACGAAAACTTTGCGCAATTTCCTTCACTACAGATAGAAAAAAACCTGCTGCTTTATTACGACTTACCTATCTATATGTATATAAGCCCGCAATACCCAAGAATTGCTGAGCGCCTCAAAAAAGGCCTGCAAAAAATTCTCGCCAATGGCGAGTTCGATCGTTTATTCGCGCGCTATTTTCACGACAATATCACTGCGCTGAACCTACAAGCGCGACGAGTTATTTGCCTAAAGTCACCCTACTTTCCGCTAGACAAACAATGCCAACACATTGAACAAATCAATAATCTGGATGAGCAACGGATCTTTCCACCGCTTTAAAATAACGGAGTTGGTGCTTTTAAAAAATAAGTTAATCTAATAAAAGGTTGTGAACGATCGCCTGAATATCAATGCAAAAATCTTGAAAGTATTAATAATTTGTTCTGAAGCTCAATTCGCCTTAAAAAAACTCAAAAAATTATACTTCCTTACTCATGTGCGCCATCTTGTGAGCGTGGAGCTCCCAATTCTTCCCATCAAACGGTTCAATTTCAAAATTTTCAGGCTGCGGCTCAAGACACCGGACATTTACGTCGTAACCATCAGGATTTGAACGAGGAATATAAAATGATTTTACACCGCATACTTTGCAGAATCGATGCTGAGCAACGCCAGTATTAAAAGTATATGTTGTTAAGCTGGACTCACCTTGCAATAACTTAAATTTTGATTTTGGAACAATCAAATGTAGAAAGCCAGATTTTGAACAAATAGAACAGTTACAGTCTCCGCATTTAATTTTTTCGGGCGCCTCTATTTCAAACTTAACGGCTCCGCAATGACAACCACCTTTGTATAACATTGTTTAAACCTCTAGAAGAAGTATTTTGCAAACATACTGATTATTTAACAAGACTCCAGCCTCTTTTTTCTAAGCATGAGGCGGCTTCATTTGCCTTGGACTTTATTGCTTGCCCATAATACATGGCAGCAACAAGCGCCGACAACGGGCTTGACGGAGCAACTTCATGCGCAACCGTCGCTGTCGTAGTTAGCACTGAGGGATTTTCTTGTGGTTCTGTATTTTGAACCATTTTCACACATTCAACTGCATCAGCTTTAAATGCACTATGTTCAGCAGTTACGATGCCATAATTCTGATGCTGAACCTTTGGCGGAGTATTGCTGCAAGAGCTCAAAACCAAACCAAGAATTATAAATTTAAGTAAATGCATAGCTCCTCTCATTCTCAAATCAGTTTACTCAAAATAGGTACATTCAAAGTGTGGTACTGGGTACTGCAAAGTTGTGGCACTGGGTACTGGAGTACCACTCGCTATCATGCCAATATAGCGCCTATCGTGAACGCCCCATTCAGGCGCAGTCTATTATCCGGAGCTTTTATGAAAACCCTAAGGATTTTTTTACCCGTTCTTTGTTGTATAAGTTTTTTTGCCAATGCACAAGCGACCACGCATTCAAGCCTTGCATCTAAATCCACACAACCATTAACCACACAGCCATTAACGACAGAAACTACAGTAACGCCAGAAACCACTACAGTAAAAACTGCGAACACAAACTCTGCGCAAACTCTACCCATTATCTCCGAAGCTGAATTTTCTGTCTGTATCAACTTGTTGTCAGAAAAAGCGAAGTCAGCAGGAATTTCAAATAATATTATTAATGATAACCTGGCAAAAGCTAACTTTAATACACGCGTCATAGAATTGGATCGTCAACAACCGGAATTTTCATTGAGCTTTGCCGATTACTTTAATCGCAGAGTTACCGATCAGCGCGTTGAACAAGGCCGAGCGTTAATGATAAAGCATCGCAAACTTCTTAATCGCGTTGCGCAACAATATGGTGTGCCTGCACCTTACCTTTTAGCATTTTGGGGGCTCGAAACAAATTACGGCGGCCTGTTTGGAAATATACGTGTCGTAGATTCGCTCGCAACTTTGGCTTGCGATACGAAACGAAGCGATTTTTTTACCGGCGAATTAATATCGGCATTGCGCATTCTTGAGGAAGGTGCGATAGCTCCTGACAAGATGGTAGGCTCATGGGCTGGTGCTATGGGTAACTTTCAATTTATGCCCTCCGCCTTTTTGAAAAATGCAGTGGATTACGATGGTGACAACAAACGTGATTTATGGAACAGCACGCCGGATGCTATGGCTTCTGCAGAAAAATATTTACAAAGTCTCGGCTGGCAACACAGTGAGCGCTGGGGCCGAGAAGTCAAACTACCCATTGATTTTCCATTTCTTGAAGCGGGCTTAAAAAATAGCAGGCCGCTTTCTGAATGGCGCAAACTTGGTGTAAAGCGTGCCGACAATAAGCCCTTGTCAAACGATAATGTGAACGCCTCGTTGCTAGTGCCAGCTGGATATCACGGGCCCGCTTTTTTGGTGTACGCAAATTTTAATGTAATTATGCATTGGAATCGTTCCGAATTTTATGCGCTCGCTGTCGGCCTTCTCGCAGATCGCATTGCAGGCGGCGGCAAACTGCTGCAATCACCACCAGAAGATGGGCCGCGTTTGCGTCGCGAGCAAGTAATAACACTACAGGAGCAACTTAATCAAAAAGGGTTTGACGTCGGTATACCCGACGGCATTTTCGGGCCCGGAACACGTCGCGCCATCAGCGAATTTCAACATCAACAAAATATGATAGCCGACGGTTACCCAGGAGTAAAAATTCTTGAGTTACTCGGTGTGACCATTGATTCCGTGAAAAATTAAAATGACAACAAACAACTTTATCAAATCTGATTTATTCATACTGATTCTGCTTGCTGCCATACAGTTGACCATACACTTACTGAGCAATGATCAATACGGTTTTCACCGCGATGAACTCGCGACTCTGCAGGATGCGCGAATGCTTGATTGGGGCTTCGTGGCCTACCCGCCGCTGACTCCGTTTCTTGGCAGTATTGAACTCAAACTTTCCGGCACATCTTTAGTGGGTTTTCGTTTTTTCTCGGCGCTGGCAATGTCCATTGCTATAGTCATTGCCGGGCTGATGGTGAAGGAACTTGGCGGCGCACGCAGAGCGCAAATTCTGGCCGCTCTTGGCACGGCTACCGGCCCATTGGTACTGATACAGGGGGCACTGTTTCAATACGTTGCCTTCGATTTTTTGTGGGTAGTTTTGCTCAGCTACTTCACACTTCGCTTGCTCAAAACAGACAATCCGCGCTGGTGGTTGGCGATGGGCGTTGTTATTGGTTTAGGCATGATGACGCGCTACACAATGGGCGTCTATGCGATTAGTTTAGTTCTTGCTGTGCTGCTTACACCATCTTAAGTCGCCGTGGCTATGGGCTGGCGCAACTATCTCTCTCCTTATTTTCCTGCCCAATATTATTTGGCAAATTCAACACGATTTTATTTCACTCGATTTTCAAAAATCTATTCATGAACGCGATATAAACTTTGGCCGCGCTGATCACTATCTCGCAGATCAGCTAGTAATCGCGAGTCCATTTATGTTGCCGTTCTGGATTCCGGGTTTGATATTTTTTTGCGCAAATCATCCTATCGAATGCTCGCTTATATGTACTTACTACCGGTTACTATTTTTTTTCTTATGCATGGTCGCGGTTATTACCCTGCGCCAAGCTATGTGATCTTGATTGCCGCCGGTATGATGACCTTCAATAATTGGATAAAAACTCTCAAGCCGAAACCTGAACTTATTTACCTGAGTTTAAGCTGGCTCGCTATTTTAGCGGGCGTCATTATCGGTGCGTTGACAATGTTACCTATAGCGCCCATAAACTCTGCTCTGTGGAAATTTTCTTCAGGCGTTCATGATAATTTCTCAGAACAGCTCGGCTGGCGTGAACTCAATCAGCACGTTGCCAATGTCTATCACACTTTGCCAGCGGATGAAAAATCCCGCACCGAAATTCTTGCCGGTAACTATGGCGAAGCGGGAGCGTTAGCATTGTACGGCGGTGAATTTAATCTTCCGCAAGTCATCAGCCCTGCAAATTCTTTTTGGCTACAAGGCGCACCAGCTGCTTATATTGATGAGCTCATAGTGGTTGGTTACGACAGAGGCTGCTGAAAAATATTTCAACAATTGTGCAATCGCCGGTAAGATCCGCAATCAATATGATGTTGCCAACGAAGAAAGTAAGCACGGAGATTTTTTAATCTGCAAAGGTCTCCGCCAGCCATGGCCAGACTCATGGATTTTAATGAAAAGAATTATGTAGCCAGGGTTTACGTCACGCTGAATGGTTGCCAAGCGTTAAATCATTGCGAATTTACTGACTCTTTTTAATCACTTATAATCAGACCAAGTTCTTTTTGTTTTTTCTTAGTTAAACCTAAAGAAACAATACGATAAGACGCTTCTATATGTTTTTCAATTCCATCATTATCTCCACTGAGATGCTCGAACATTTGTATCCACTTCATGCCGCGAGAAGCAAGATAAGGAGCAGGTTGATATCCCGGTTCACCCTTCAAAATATTGAAATTGAGTTCCGATACTTTAAAGGAGAATGCAGGCTCACCAGATTTCCCCCACCCGCCTATTGCAAACACTTTTCCACCCACCTTCCAGACATGGGAACCTCCCCATTGGACAACATAAGAAGTAGCAGGAAGAGAACGGCAGAACTTATTGTATTCATCATATGTCATATTGCCTCCTGCAATTTCATAACGCCTAACTGAGTGGCAGTTTTTAAGTTGTGACTTTAGAGAATATTTTGCGCAGCAGTACCATAAAATGGCGACTTAAAAACTGCCCAAGGAGCGAAGTGAGTGGTGCTTGAGAGACTTGTTAGCGTACATATTTAAAACTACAAACTGTTGATGTTTTTTCTTTTTCTACTATATATACCTCGCTCAATAGATTCAAAAAAAGTGGCTTTACAAGATTTTGAGCTATATCTAAATTTTTGCATCAAGCCTAGCTGCTCTATTCTCTATGTATACTTTATTCTTGTATTGGAAGGGTTTTGTATAATAACGGCAAGAAATTGGTTGTAGTAATTCGTTCAATTTATTTTTCAAAACTTCACTCAAAGCTTCGTTAACTTGAAGCGTATATTCTTGGTCGCATCCATCACCTCGACCAGAGTACATATTCATTCCAATCAATCTTTCATTCTGCCCATCGTTATTTATATCAATATACAGAGAACCCTCTGATATATGAATTGTAGTATCTCCACCTCCAAGATTTCGTTTTGAGAACATATGGGACTTGTCGAATTTGAAATAAGCAAGTTTTTCAGATAAAAAAGTTTTGCATAGACTTTCATCTCCTTGAATTTGGACTTTTCCATTTAGAATTTTTAACAAATCAGGAGTACACATGTCAGACTCCTTGCAAACCTCTGCTAAAACGGGAAAAGAAAATGCAATTAAAGCAAACATTAATATAAATTTCATAGATTTTCCTTTACGCTAACGCCAAGTTCAGCGGCAACGACTTGTTATGGCTTTTCAATATTGCTGGCTGTAAACCAAATATTCTTTACATTAATTAATGCGCAAATAATTATAGCTAATGACCAAGGCCACGCTCCATAGTTATTGCCGGGCATATGAGGAACCGAGAAATAACTATATGCGTCGTAAACACAGCCAATAATAATTGTTAAGGCTAGTATTAATACACACCACTTCATTAATTGAGTGTGGCTTTTTCTTTTCAAACTAGCAATAGAGATAAAAATGGCAGAAATTGAAGCCAAGAACATACCAGATATAAATGTGCCGCTAAATAATTGAGCAAATAAGCCAAAAAAAGCCAACATTAAAATTACTACATTCAAAATAAAAACCTCTTCCTTAAAATAAACAGAACACACATAAAGATGGTCATACGGCTATTTCATGGTGCCATAACGCTGAGGTAAGCGGCAGTTTTAGCGTTGTGCTTTTGTGG
>JANYIO010000142.1 GCA_025362015.1 Gammaproteobacteria bacterium
CTTAAACGGTGGTACCTACGGTGTGTATCTCCAAGATGGATGGCAAATTAACCCTGCTCTCACCATTAACTATGGTGCCCGCATGGATAAAACCACCACAGTGACGAAGGAACAGCAATTCAGCCCACGTCTCGGATTGGTTTACGATCTTTCTCCGGAAACTCGTATTCATGCGGGCTATGCTAACTATTTTACACCGCCACCCACAGAAATAATTGGTGCCACCTCGCTCGAAAAATTTCAAAACACAACTAACGCTTTACCTACCGATGTGAACACCTCCGTTAAAGCCGAACGCTCGCATTACTTTGATATTGGTTTCACTCAAAAGCTAAGTGAAAGTTGGACTGCCGGCGTGGACGCTTATTATCGCAGAGTAAAAAACTTACAGGATGAAGGTCAATTCGGCAGCGCGCTAATTTATTCTGCGTTCAATTATGAAACCGCGCGCATCGGCGGACTTGAGCTAACCACCTCCTATCAGCACGAAGGCTTTTCAACGTACATCAACATTGCCATATCGAAAACCATGGCAAAAAATATTATTTCCGGCCAATATAATTTCGCAGCAGACGAGCTGGATTACATTAATCAACATTGGATTCATCTCGATCACGACCAAAAATTATCTGGCTCAGCGGGCGCATCTTACAAGTGGGATGAGGTTACAGTCAGTGGCGATTTAATTTACGGCTCAGGCTTACGCAATGGGTTTTCCAACACCGAAAGTCTTCCAGACTATACTCAAATAAATTTAAGTGCGAATAAAACTTTCAATACCAGCCTACTGGGGAAATTAGACCTTCGCATTGCAGCGACAAATATATTTGATAAGGTTTACATTATTCGCGACGGGACCGGCGTAGGTGTAGGTGCACCGCAATACGGTCCACGTCGGGGATTTTTTGTGGCATTGAATAAGCAGTTTTAATTTTAATCTTACAAGCTAAAATCTAATTTTAAATATTTACTCACACAGATTAATTACCGTCCCGGAATTTAATCTGTGTGAGTATTTTTTTGCAATACAATAGTTAGTTAAAACTTTCTATTCATTTTTAACAAGCCCTGCCTAATACTTCTAAAAATATTTTTCTGTATACAAAGCATACAATCAAGAATATGATCAACGCTAATTTTTATTTTACTAAAAGCAGTAATTAACCTGAGCTGGGACCTTAAAAAGGTTAATTAAAGCGCCAGGAATTTAATCTGTATCAGTATTACTTTTAGCATTTTTAAAATAATACTTTGCGGGTTATGTACCAAGGAGACAAACAACTAAGCTGTTTTTACCCTTTTGTTGTAGGTTTTATTTAGTGCTCTTGTCTCAAACTTTTTTAATCGGTTTGATAAAAGGAAATGTATTATGGCTAACATTAAAATTGCAGTTATTAACAAGAGCACCGTAGTAAAAAACGACAGTCAGCTAGTAAAAGTGGTTGCCGCGTTACAAAAACAAGTGTCACGGGATTTTGCCCCCGCCTGGGGAATTGATGCAGACTTACGCCTTGTTGCACCGAATAGCAAACCGGCAGCCAATGAATGGTGGCTAGTCATTTTGGATAACTCGGATCAAGCGGGCGCACTGGGTTATCACGATATCACCAGCAAAGGATTACCACTCGGCAAGGTATTTGCGAAAACCGATTTAACCTACGGCGAAGATTGGGCCTGCACGGCAAGTCATGAACTTCTGGAAATGCTGGCCGACCCCACCATCAATTTAACGGTGTTTGAAGAAAACACTGCAAACGGTGGAGTTCTCTATGCCTATGAAGTGTGTGATGCTTGTGAAGATGAAAAATTCGCTTACAAAATTGATGGAGTGCTAGTATCTGACTTTGTTTATCCTGCGTGGTTTGAATCCTTTCGCAAAACCGGTCAATTCGATTTTATGAAAAAAATATCCAAACCATTACAACTTTTATCAGGTGGATACATTGGCATGTACAATATAAAAAATGGTGGGGGTTGGACGCAAAAAACGGCAGAAAAAGTCAACATGCGATCTCGCGCAGCAGTGGGTAGCCGCCGCGAACGTCGCACTGTCCCCTTAAATCAGCGCATATTAAGTACGGCCAACAAACAAAAATAGTATTAATTTATTTTTCCTAACGTCGGTTGCCCACGGTCGCCGACTTTTTGCAAAATTTAAAATCTTGTACTAACTCCCACCACAAAACTATTTGCATTACTCAGTTGTATACCATTTACATTCTGATACAAGCGATGATGCACAAACGAATAAACTTGCGTTGCTTTACTTAAAGCAATACTTATTCCAGGGCTAAATGCTAAAGTTTTTGAACCACTTTCTTCAGGCTCTGCTTGTGCACCGCTATCCCGATTTTTAATGACGTAATTTAATTGCGCCATTAAACATATTGTTTCATTCGCGCGATAGCGGTAGCCAAGATCCCACGCTACTTGTTGCCCCGCTTGAAACTCATCGCGTTTATTCATTGGTTTTATAATAAGTACTTGGCTAAACCACTGACCATTCAATTCGGGTAACAGCTTGCGGTAATAAGCCCCCAGTATCGCATCCGTGGTGCCACTGCCGGGCTGCATACTGCGCTCGGCAAGTTCGCCGTCATCATTCGCGATATCGTAAGCACCCGTGGGTAATTTAACGCCTATATTGATTCCGTAAGCATCATATAAACTCGTGCCGGGCGATAATTGCATGCGGCCAACTACACGTACATCACCCAGCTTGGTAAAATCCCACTGCTCACGTTCAACGTCGGTTACATCATCAGGGTTTACATGTAAATGGGCATGCTTACGCGACGTCAAGGGCGCATTCATAGTTAGGCCATAAGTATCGTCAAACGCATAATCAAAGGTTGCTAGCAGGTTATGATTTTGCGTACTTATTTCATGGTGATCCATTTCCGCAATGTCATCGGCACTTGCTTTACCAGTACCACTACGTACCTCATCCTGGTTCACTGACTCATAGCGCAAATCCAGGCGTGCCCCGGGCTCTGCCCACACACCTTGCGCACTCCAGTTAGTATTCAGCATACAAAAAGCCGAACCACAACTTGCCTGTAACTCTGCACTCACCAAAACTGAAAAACCAAGCAAGGAATAACCCATTGTTTTACGCATTACCATCAGCCTTCTAAAAAGTATGGCGCCGATTATAGAGGTAGAAATCCGCCAACACACTGTGACAAATTGTCGCACCCTCTTATTGCTAGCATATTTAACGACACAAACTTAGGTTTTTTATAATTTACACGCCAATATACAGAGCAATAATTGAAAAGAGTTGACAGCGTTGTTTGTTCATAAAACAATCTAATGGCTGGACACGAAAACTAACTAATGAAGGATTAAATTATGGCTAATTTCAATGATGCGATCGTAAAAACTTTGGCAAAAGAAGGTGGCGCAAAGTTTACCGATGTTGCTGGCGACAAAGGCGGGGCTACTAAATACGGCATATCTCAAACTGCTTATCCTAATGTAGATATTCGCAACCTTACCGAACAACAAGCGCGCGATATTTATAAACGCGATTATTGGGATAGGGTGTGCGGCGATGATATTAAATCGCAAATAATCGCTGAAAATATTTTTGATACTGCAGTGAATATGGGCATACGGACTGCCAGCCGTTTAGTGCAAGTAGTACTCAACATTACACCTCCCGACGGAATTATTGGCAGCGCATCACTCGCGGCAATTAATAAACAGGATGAAGCTGTTTTTCTCGCTCACTTTACCTTGGCAAAAATTGCACGCTACACCAATATTTGCATGCAAGATAAAACCCAAAGCAAATTTTTATTAGGCTGGGTTAATCGTGCCCTTGGAGGTGCTGTATGAATTTTTTAACAACACTATTTAGCGGCGGCGATACAGTAAAAGCCATTGGTGACACACTCAACAATTTGTTCACCTCTGATGAAGAGCGCATGGAAAAGAAAAATGAAATATTAAAAACGAATCGCGAATATGATTTACAAGAAAATAAATTAATTGCCGAACAAAATATCGCGCAAACGGAAGTCAATAAAGCAGAAGCCGAGAGCAGTAGTTTATTTGTGGCTGGCTGGCGCCCCGCTATTGGTTGGGTAGGTGCGATATCACTTTTTTATCAGTTTATTGCATACCCAATGTTGTTATGGTTACCGGTTACTCCACCGCCACAAATAGATACATCGCAACTCTACCCTATTATTATGGGAATGCTCGGCCTTGCAGGCTTGCGCTCTTATGATAAAGCTCAGGGTACCGAGACTAAATCAATAAAGCTCACGGTGCCAGATTAAATCGATAAAGTAATTTAAAAATATAACATCACAAGGACGTGATGAAAAAAAGCTTTATACTCTTTAAGGTTAAGTCTCAACTATCAATATGCCGCAATTACAGAGTCACCTCATTGTAACAAGTTGTATCAAAGTCTCCTTAATAAAAAATATCATGTTAGGCTACTCACCGAGAGATTGGGCTTAGCCTGCAGGGTATCCCGAAATCGAAACCGTGATTTAACGCAGTCAATAATTCATAGCATTAGTGCATTCCAGCGGATAATATGACGCTTCTGTAAAGCCCAGCGCCATCAATTACCCAAACACACATGATCCAGGAGCGAACACATGTCATTTAAAAATATTTTTTTATCGACAACACTACTTGCAATATCTTTTAGCAGTTATGCCGAAGAAACAGCATCCGAGAATACTGGTTTTTTTATTGGTGGCTTTGCTGGCCAAACAAAATCTAAACTAGAAGGTTATAAAGAAACAGTTAACAGCTATGGCGTATACGGTGGGTACAACTTTACCCCGATGTTTGGCCTTGAGGGTTCTTTTTTTACAACCAGTAACTACTCAAAATACGACTCGAACTTGCGCACTGCAGGATCTGGCGGCCTTACATTTACACCTAAAGTTACTTTACCAATTAATGATGCAGTTTCAGTTTATCTCAAAGCAGGGGTAGCGGTACTAGCCTACGTGGAAGAATACAAATACGCTAACTACAACAACAACTATGACAGAAATGCCTCATGGGGAGGAATTGGCAACACCTTTGGTGTCGGCGCAGAATTTCGAATTATGAATGGCCTGAAGCTTCGTGTCAGCTATGATCAATATCGCGCTACTATAGAAGATGACAACAACTACTACAATGATATGGACTTGAAATTATCGCAAGGATCTGTGGGCCTACATTACCAATTTTAATGAATAAATTTTCAGTATTCCTGCAGCTTGTGGGGATACTGAAACTCCGCTTATACAAGCCGCAACAACAAATAAGACATCACACAGAGTACAACAAATAATCCAGCGGATAAGTACTGCCAAAACCGCAGCGGATTTTTCCCCATCGACATAATACGGTACTGTTGTTTGTATTTAGGATTGGGCTGTTGTAGTTCGTGCAACAATTCAGACACATCACCAAAGCGACGCTCAGGATCATAACGCAAACTTTTTTTAATCGCGCCATCAATCCAAAAGGGCACCAACGGATTAATCTCATAGATTGGCACATATTCGGTATTTAAATACGCGCGCGGGCTCCGGCATTGCCCAAGCTTTCCTTTAAAGGGTTGTTCACCGGTAAGCATTTCAAATACAACAATTGCCAATGAAAAAATATCGGACTGCTCTGAACATAGACCACCGAGCACATGTTCCGGTGCAGAATATTCAGCAGTACCTAAAATATTATCGCGCTGAATAGGTGAAGCAATTTCTGCTACGCCTTTAACAAGGCATGAACCGAAATCGATCAGCATAATTTCACCATTGCGATCCAGCATAATATTTGCCGGGCGAATATCCTGGTGCAAAGTTTCCCTGCGATGGAAAGCGCGCAAACCTTTTACCATTTGCTCCACCATATAAATAACCGTTTGTACCGGCGGGTTAGGATTTTGCTTGATCCATTGCGTAAGCGTAATACCCTCAACATAAGCCATTAAATAATATAAACAGGTTTTCGGTTTGTTAGGTGCAATAATTTTCACAACATGATGATTGTGAATGCGGCTGCCAATCCAACTTTCCATAACAAAACGTTCAATATAAGCGGGATCATCATCATGATTAACCGAAGGTGTTTTCATGCAATAGCGCTCACCGGTTTCTACATCCGTTACGAGATAGACCTGACTGCGGCTGTTTGCATGCAATTCTTTTTCAATGCGATACCCGTCAATAATTTTTCCTGCATCCAAAGGCGGCGGGAAAGGTAACGCTGTTAATTTTTGTGTGGCTTCTTCGATATTTTGTTCAGGCAAGCCATTAACGCGAATAATTTGGCAGCTAAGATTATCATCACTGTGATTCTGTAATGCCAGGTTCGCTAATTGCAAACAGCTTGCGTCATAGCTTTCGCACACAGAGGAAAGAGTATGAATAATATCATTTTGATTAATAAATTCGTACAAGCCATCAGTCGCGAGTAAAAATACGTCGCCCACCTCTAGTTCAAGCGTGCGGCAATCTACATCGAGCGAAACATCCAGACCCATTGCCCGAACCAGATAAGATTCTTTTTCACTAATAATTGTACGGTGGTCGCGCGTTAATTGTTCCAGAACTCCAGCGCGCAAACGATAAATACGCGAGTCACCCACATGAAAAATATGCGCACTGTGCGATTTAAAAATGATGCAGCTAAATGTACTGACATAACCTTTTTGCGCTTCTTGAAAACTACGCCCACGTGAGTAGAGCCAGCGATTAAGAGCAATTAATACTTGAGAGGTAGATTTTTTAACTGACCAGGTATCCGGTGTTGAGAAATAATCCACCAGAAAATTTCGTACACAGGTTTCACTGGCTTCTTTACCCGCCTCAGCAGCACTAACGCCATCGGCAATTATTGCGGCAGCGCCCTTAGTACTCAATAGCATACCTTCAGGAATGCGAATCCCTATAGCATCTTCATTGTCAGCCTTAACCCCCGCGCTGGTGTATTGCCCCACTGAAAAAGTTAAATTGCCTTGTAGATGCCACGGATTCATTGCCAACTCACCATTTTAATTTTTATGAAGAGGTTTTTTTATTTGTCTTCGGCTCTTCAGTGCAACTCAATCATTTGCACTGTGCCATCAGGTAATACCTCAAACATTTTATTTTGCGGCTCATCCAATAGCAGCGCCGCTATAGCAGCAACAGAAATACTTGCGGCAATGGTAATAAAAAATACCGGCGTGCTCACAAAAGAAAATACCGTAAGATAAATAACGGCGCCAATATTGCCGTAGGCCCCCACAATTCCCGCAATTTGCCCGGTTAGGCTGCGACGAATAAGCGGAACCATCGCAAATACACAACCTGCTGCGGAGCCCAGAAAAAATGAGCTACATACCATTGCAGCTACCGCCCATTGGATAGGCCAGCCAGCATTAATTTGCGACAGCACCAGGAACCCTAGAGATGCACAAAATAACAAAATAATGAGTGATTTTTTGCGGCCAAATTTATCGCTAATCCAACCGCCAGAAGGGCAAGATACAATATCGGTCGCCGCAAAACATGCGCCTAGGATACCGGCCAAGGCCACAGGAACTAGAAATGTGTTTTTGAAAAATAACGGCAACATGGAAACTACCGCCAATTCAGAGCCGAAAGTAACGGCGTAAGCCAAACTTAAAATAGTGACTTGTTTAAATTTGTATTGGTGCATTTTTTCCACAGGCTTGTGGAAGAGTTCGGAATTAACATTGTAGATTTTTTTACTCTGAAATATAAATATCGCTACTAACAACAGATTAATACTGATTAAAGCAGTTTGATTTATTAAACCTAATAGCGTCAATTTCCAGGTTAATAAAGAAAGCGCGCCATACATAGGGATATTAATTAACAAATATTGTACAAAATCGCTTTTAGTAGTGACTGCCAAACCACCGGATTTATTAGGTTTAAAATAAGTAGAGCCCGCCGGGGTGTCACGCACCGAAAAATAATAAATGCCAGCATAAGCAATTGCGATAATACCCGTACACCCACTCGCATAACGCCAACCCTCATCGCCACCAAAAATTAACGCGAGTGTAGGCAAGCTAACAGCTGCTGCGGCAGAACCTATATTGCCTAGACCCTTATAAATGCCCTCAGCCAAACCCAATTGCCGAGCCGGAAACCATTCACTGATCATGCGAATACCAATCACAAAACCAGCACCGGCAAAGCCTAATAAAAAACGTGCAAGCGCCAGCATTTCAAAATTAGTTGCCAAGGAAAAAAAGAAGCACAGCCCACCCGTAATAAATAGTAACAGTGAATAAATATTACGCGGACCAAATACATCAACCAACATACCAATCACGATGCGCGCAGGAATAGTTAACGCAACATTTAAAATCAGCAAGGTTTTTATTTGTTGATCCGTCAAGCCCATCGAGCTTTGTATGGCAAGCAATAACGGTGCATGGTTAAACCAAACGACGAAAGTTATAAAGAAAGCCATCCAAGTTAAATGCAAAATTCTAATCTTGCCGACAAATGAAAAAAAATCTAACTGTGCACCCGTTTTACTCATTACCCACTCCAAAAAGGTATTTATTAAGGCATGAACAGCAATAATTAAGCCATAAGGTAAAAATGTTGTTATTTCTCCTAAATTGAAATGCACCAGATTAAAACTCATGCAAATTACATAGAAATATGCACTTATTTCGCACATAATGCACCACCATTAACGCAAAAATGGGCCAACTTAAATCATTTGCGCTGCGCACTTATGGGCCACACTAAGATCCACTCAAGAAAATAACTCATTATTTTTACCGCGTCTCTCGCCGTCAGGAATCAAGCGCGCGCCAAAATCAATCAGAACCCCTTCAATTTATCTGCTGTTATTGAGCGTTTCATATCGACAATAACCCTTTAGCGAAATCACGGTGAAACGCCCCACAAACAATCAGATTCAAAATTCCCAGCCTTTAATTGGAGCAACGCTAGCACTTAATTGCGCACCTTTAAGCACCATAGCGATTAAATTAGCCATTAGTACGCACCATGAAAGAATTGGCACAGGCGTTGCTAAATTGACTTTGTATGAATGACTTTATTATCTTTTCACCAGCTTGGATGATACCTCCATGAGCCCATCAAAATTAAATTTGCTAGATTTTAAAAACAAATCAGTGACCACTTTGCATCTCACCTGGTTTGCTTTTTTTATGACCTTTGTAATGTGGTTTAACCTGGCACCACTAAAACCATTAATTATGGGCGCGTTCAAAATGACCGAGCCACAATGGAAAGCGCTACTCATTATGAATATCGCATTAACAATTCCCGCGCGAATTGTGGTTGGCAGTTTGGTGGATAAGTTTGGCCCACGGGTTATCTATAGCGGCTTATTAGTTGCCTCCGGTGCGATGTTAATTGCATTTGCTTCAGCACAAACGTTCGAACAACTTGCGTTATTTCGCTTTCTACTCGGCTTTGTCGGTGCAGGTTTTGTAATCGGTATTCGCTTGGTTGGCGAATGGTTTCCTGCGCGTCAAGTTGGTTTAGCGGAAGGTATTTACGGTGGCTGGGGTAATTTTGGTGCAGCAGCAGCAGCTTTTATATTGCCAATGTTAGCGCTGCATGTTTTTGGTGGAGAAAACGGCTGGCGTTATGCAATTGGCTTTACCGGTTTATTTGCAATGGTTTACGGTTTTGTGTTTTACATTTTTACTCGCAACACACCAAAAGGGTCAACTTATTTCAAACCAAAAAGATCTGGCGGCTTGGAAGTCAGCAGCAGAAAAGATTTTTTGTTTTACGTATTGATCAATGTACCCATGTATTTAATATTGGCTGTGCTTGCTTGGAAACTATCTCCCAGCAATTTAAAACTATTGAGCTCAAGTACAACTTACATGTTATATGGTGTTTTATTTGCGCTTTTCGCATTTCAATTCAGCCAAATTTATCGCGTTAATATAGACATGCTAAAAAATGGCTCACCTGATCACGATAAATATCAATTCAAACAAGTTGCGATTTTAAACTGGGCCTATTTTGTTACCTTCGGTTCAGAGTTAGCAGTAGTTTCCGTTTTACCCGCATTCTTTATGGAAACTTTTTCCGGCTTAAGCATGGCACAAGCAAGCATGTTAGGTGGTTCATTTGCCTTTATGAATTTAGTAGCGCGTCCCGGCGGCGGTTGGTTCAGCGATAAATTTGGCCGCCGCTTAACCATGACATTCATTATGATTGGCGTCGCCATTGGGTATATGTTGTTGTCACAAATTAACGCCAGCTGGCCATTATTGTTAGCATTTGCTTCCGTTGTTATTTGCTCTCTCTTTGTTCAAGCAGGTTGCGGTGCTGTGTTTGCAATTGTGCCACTCATTAAGCGCCGCATGACCGGCCAAATTGCGGGCTTAACTGGTGCCTACGGCAATGTCGGCGGAGTCACTTTTTTAACGATTTATAGTTTTGTGGATGTGCATACTTTCTTTATGGTAATCGCAGCAACAGCAGCGGCAGGTTTGGTATTTGTGCAATTCTTGAAAGAACCAAAAGGCCACATGACTGAAGTGAATGAAGACGGAACTGTGCAGCGCATTGAGTTAAGTTGAGTCGTTCCAGGGCTAAAATTACCACCTTTTTGACCTACTAAAAATCCTTGCGCAATCCGGCAAGGATTTTTTTTACATAAAATTAATGCTCAACTCTGCGATGGTTAAGGTCGCACTTTTTTATCACGATGGATTTCTTACTAGAATGGATGCTAACAATCCGCGCTTAATGTTGCAGGCAGTGCATAAGCTCACAGCAGGGTCGGTTGGGTTAGGCTATCCTATGCTTAAACGAGCACCCGTTAAGCGGGGCTCCGATATCTACAACACACGAGACTAATGCAACATGAGCGCAGCCCAAACGATCAAATCCTGGTTGGGGGCGCGTAAAGCAAATTTGAAATTTATCTATGCTTTATTAAATCTATTTCTCACACCAAGCTTGATCGATACCGATCAGAGTCAACGTTTTTCCGGCCCAGGAAGTGCAGGCTTTAAAGGAGGAGTTTTTAACCCCGGTGCACTCGCAGGTGATGCCAACATATTAATTGTAGCCAAGGGCCAGCACGTACATTGGGACGTGGCGTCGCCCGAGGACTTCGCTCAGGGCGACCCGTTACTCTTTAGCATGAGCTATAAGTTCGATCTGTTATGTACGCATAAAATCAGCGTCATCGATAATTTACCCGGAATAAGTTCAAAACAGATCGAAGACTTCCGTCTGTTCAGGTTCAACAATAAAATTTATTCAAACCACACGCTGCTATGCTTAAAAAAAGAAGGCGGCTACGATAAATGCTTGCATACAATATCCGAACTTAACACCGACAATAGAACTCTGACGCTTATAGGTCAGCCCCTTTTAGATTTCAATCAAAATAAACAAGAAAAAAATTGGGGATTTTTTGAGCACAAGGAGGAACTCTATCTATTGTATTCTTTCTCGCCTTATATTTTATTGAAGGTGATGGATTGGCCGACACTTAGATTCAGAACAGTAGTCAGAGAAGAAACCAATCTCACGTTTTATAAACCCCCTATTTTGCAGGGGGAACATATCGCCCTGAGTACCAATCCAATCTCTTATGACGAAAAACACTTTCTAGTCATTATTCATTCGTCTACACGGGTAGCTCGATATCGCCGCCTCTATTTTCATTGGGCGGTGCTTATTGATAAAAAATCTTTACTTCCGGTAAAAATAACTTCATGCCCCCTGCTTAAAGGCGGGAAATGCAATGGTATGATGCCGGGTGTTATATTTACCATGGCTGCACTTTTAATCGACGATTATCTGGTGCTATTTAGTGGCGAAGGTGACTCTTTTTGTTCTTATGTAAAAATAAAACAGAAAATATTAAATGCGAGCTTTGTTGATTTTAAGTAGCTATCCCCGCACTTCACCTAAGTGCACAAATTAATTAGGTGAAAATTCGATAGGAGAAATTCCGCCATGAAAAAGATGTTGTTCGCACTAATTTTTTGCATCCTTACCCAACCAGTGCTCGCAGGCTGGGAAACACATTGGATAGATAAATTCGATGGCACCTCGGTTAATTACAATATCTGGACTGCAGAAATTCAGGCCGATTATACCGGTACCGAAGAATGCTATACCGATGATGAGACCCCGCAAACGGGCAACCTGGAGGTCTCCAATGAAACATTAAAAATTACTGCACGCAAAGGAAATATTAATTGCCCGGGGCTGGATGGCAAAGCGAAAACCTGGACTTCTGGCCGATTGAACACAAAAGATAAAGCCGAATTTTTATATGGCCGAATAGAAGCGCGCTTAAAATTTTCCAATTTGGAAAGTGGATTATGGCCGGCATTTTGGGCACTCGAAGGCAGAATTAGCGAACCGCCAATAAAAGGCGACGACGACAATGTACCTTGGCCAAACCTGGGTGCCGGCGAAATAGATATATGGGAATGGATGGCAGCCCAACCCTCAACTTACTTCAACGCTTTTCATAACATAGAGGGCGATAATGCTTTGAATCCCAAGTGCGGGACAACACGGGCACCTGCGTTGCCCAATGGCGCTGCTGATATTCAGCAATGGCACACCTATGCGATGGAGTGGACAAAAACAACGATTAATTTTTACATGGATAATAATTTGATGAGCACAAATAATGTTAACGAGTGCGCACAATATAAAGAACCTATGTTCGTGTTAATTAATATTCAAATCGGCAACGCTGGCGGCCCGATAGATCCCAAGCTTGATAAAGCAACAATGGAAATTGATTATGTCGCGCATTGCCTTGCAACCGATTCCAACAATGCAACGTCGTGCAATGAAAGCACACCAACCCAACAAGATGATGACGGCGATGGCGTGCGCAATGAAGATGACCTTTGCCTTTCAACGCTTGCAAACACAAGTGTTGATCTGAATGGCTGCGCTGCCAATGAAACCGCAATCAATGTAGCGCCCGAAGTTACGTTAAAAATGGTTCAAAATAGTGTTAGTGTAAAAAATATTGTGACTAATGGTGGCCCGGTTGTTATCTCCGCCAAAGCCAGCGACCGCAATCTCAACGATACTCATACTTACAAATGGAATCTTAATGGCTTGGCGGGCGTCACCGAAAATGGTAACACCGTTAGTTTTAACCCCAGCGCTCTGAGTAGTGGCACTTATACAATTTCCGTTGAGGCTTTGGATAATGGCAGCCCTGCACTTTCCGCAACAAATAGTTTGTCATTCGGCGTAAGCAAGTCTGCACCTATTGGCGAGTCTAAACGCAGAGGTGGTGGCAACATAGATTTTTATTTACTTACGCTATTGGCGTTGTTTGGAGCTATTGCAATGTATCCACAAAGCAAAAACAAAAGCAGCTAAATTTACAATTCAGAAAAAATTTTTTTACAAAGTGCAATTTAAAAACTATTCAGTAAATAAGTTTAAAAAATGCCCGCAATAATGCGGGCATTTTTTTATTTTATGCCTTCCTTAAAAATTCCAATCAGCCTGTATCCAGAATTTAGTGGTATCAGACACTAAAGCTTTAGTACCGATTTTTTGTGTCCAATCGCCATTTTTAAACATGGCATATTTTGCTGTGTAAGCAACTGCTCCAAACTTTTTGCTTGCACTTAAATTCCACTCTGCACCATAGTCAATAATTTTTCCAAAAGTAGCGCCTGCAGCCAAACTTTTTTCATCTGCTTTATAGTCATGGTAAGCAGCAACGAGCTGTGCACCCATTACTGCTACCGTCAAACTCGCATACATATCTCTAATACCTTCCTTCGGCGTCGTTAAGAAACGATCGGCCCAACCATTGAACGCATGTAATGTCGCAAAGGGTGTTGCAAAACCTTTTGTGCCGTTATCAGAACCTAATACTTCGTAGCCAAATGCAGGAACAAAAAGCCCTAGTGTTGTACTGGCTTCAGCAAACATATACGACGCACTGTAGTCCAACGGGTTATCGTAAGCGCTGGATTGTTTTGCATATTCCAGAGTGTACATAAATGTTGGATTTGCGGTACTTGCCCAACGCGCGCCATAAGTATTACTGGAAAGCGCCGCAGATTTATTAGTAGCTGCACCAGTTCCTACCAAGAAAGCATCGTTCGCATTATTAATTAAATACGCATAACCGATTAATTTTCCCGCTTCAAAACCGGTGTAGCTCACATTAATTAAATTTGAATCCTGATGATAATCACCTTGCACTTCTATGCCATCGCCAAAAATACGATTGACATTGTTAATGTGCGCTAAAAAAATATTTGTGTAGCGAATTGATTTATTAGTAAAACTTAAACCATCATATGTCTGCTCGTTTTGACGCCAGCCCACGTTACCAATAAAGCGCGCGTTATCTAACACTATGCGTTGACGGCCATATTTAACAACATTATTAAACGTAGTATAAGAAATTATTGCCTGATTTAAATCAGTACCTTGCGGATCAGAAATCAACGCGTGTTTTACCGCCCCGGCATTGATTGGATCATTTGCCCAGATTGCATAATCAACCTCATGATCAACCTCAGTAACATTATCCATTTCAATGGTTGTCGCAAAACCATTCCAGGCTCCGGACTGATACGACAAACGCGATCTTAACGTCAACGCGTCCGAATCTTCATAGCCATCCCAACTTACATTTTCATAACGAGTTCGAAAATTTACTTTAATTGTACTGCCTTGTTGCAACGCCTCTGTCAATGTTGGTGACGCAAATACACCAGGGGTTGTCAGTAACAATAAACTTGCAGCAGCGCAAACTAATTGCGCCTTAAAAATCCGTGGTGCAGTGTGTGCTTTCATAGAGAGTTCTCAACAATTAGTAATAGTCGCAACTGCCAGCTATTTTTAATCATCATGAAAATTTACTTTTCAAAAATGTATTTAATAAATAAACAAATTAAATTTTGTTGGCATTGCTTATTTTCACTAGAGCAAAGCCTATGCCAACCAAATTTTTTAATTTTGGTAAACAAAAATACTTCATTTAAATCAACATTCTATAAAACATAATTCGCTATTCTTAAAATAGAGACATAAATAATTAACGCACACACTTGGGGATAGGCAAATTTAATTCGCGCCATTTTTAAACATTCAGGTAATTTTATTTGCCCCAGAGAAGAGCATTATGCGTGCACGCCAATCTACACGAGTGCACCATAAAAATATTTAGCCGTTAATTTTATTCAGTCGCGAACAAACACAAAAAATCAAGCAGTGCATTAAAGAAACGCAGATCAATTATCTAGCGCATTAAAATTGAACAAAGTTGTTAGCCTAAATGTTATTTAAATCCATTTCACGCAACAGCGGCTGATCCAAAAAATGGCACACACTAGAAAACCTAATTTTTTCTGCGCCAAAACAGCACAAATGGCATTTTTAATAATGTTTGGCATAGAGCTTGAATAGTACTTTGCATACAGAGCTTATATAAATGACTCCTGTACATAATTTATCTGGCAACTTGTTTACCTTAAAATTTTTAATTTAATAGTTTAGGAGTAAGTTTATGAGCGCTATCGGAAGTTCGAAAATCATAAAATGTTTTTCACCAAAATCTGTCACTTTAAGCAAACTAATTCATACGACTTTTAAAGCAGCTATCGGCTTAACCACTGCTTTTGCATTAATAGCTTCTGTTGAGGCAGCTACCGGAAAGCCCGAAAAAGAAAATTTAAAATTTGGTTTTATTAAATTAACGGATATGGCACCACTTGCCATTGCGGTTGAAAAAGGTTTCTTTGAAGATGAAGGTTTAACCGTAGAATTAGAAGCACAAGCAAACTGGAAAGTAGTACTTGATCGCGTAATTACCGGGCAACTCGATGGTTCGCATATGTTGATGGGGCAACCTGTAGGTGCGCAAGCCGGTTTTGGTACCAGCGCTGAACTGGTATATGCCTATGCCCTCACACAAAATGATTATGCCTGCACAGTTGGTAACGATATTTGGAATCAAATTAAAAAAAATGTACCTAAAGGTGCCGATGGAAAACCCATTCATCCGATAAGTGCTGAAGTATTGAAACCGGTTATTCAAAGTTATAAAAATGCCGGTAAACCATTTAACATGGCAATGGTATTTCCTGTATCCACCCACAACATGGGAGCGCGTTATTGGCTAGCCGCCGCCGGCATTAATCCTGGATTTTACGCACCACTGAAAGGTGATACTTCTGGTCAATTAAATGCAGAAGTTTTGCTATCTGTAACACCCCCGCCACAAATGCCGGCAACACTTGAAGCAGGCACTATCAATGGTTATTGTGTTGGTGAGCCTTGGAATCAACAAGCGGTATTCCGCGGTATTGGTGTTCCCGTTATTACTGTTCACAACCAAATAGCGGACAAAATTTTTGGTGTAACCAAAGCCTGGGCAGAAAAAAATCCCAACACACATATTCACGTGGTAAAAGCATTAATCCGTGCCGGAAAATGGTTGGATGAAAAAGATAATGCCAATCGCGCTGCTGCTGCAAAAATAATTTCCAACTCGAATTATGTGGGGGCAGATTACAAGGTTATCGCAAACTCCATGACCGGTGTTTTTGAATACGAGCGCGGCGATATTCGTAAAGAGCCTGATTTTAACGTGTTTTTCCGCTACAACGCCTCTTATCCTTTCTATTCAGATGCAGTCTGGTATTTATCGCAAATGCGTCGCTGGGGACAGATTCCTGAAGCAAAAACTGACAACTGGTATGCAGATCTTGCCAAAAAAATCGCCATGCCGGAAGTCTATCAACAAGCCGCTAAAGATTTAATTGCTGAAGGCAAAATGAGTGCTGCGGACTTCCCGGACTTTAGCAAAGTGGATGGCTACCGCACACCAGATGCAACTGAATGGATCGATGGTATTAAATTCGATGGCCACAAGCCTAACGACTATTTAAAGTTATTCAAAGTAGGCTTGAAAGGTGACGAAAAAATTTAATCTTCAACTAAAAATATCTATCGACTATTAAATCAAAAACTCTCTCTGGCAGGCCAATGCTGGAGAGAATTTGGAGAACAAAATGAGCGTGTTAAGTAGCAAATTCCCGGCACTCACCATGGGGAAAATATCTCCGGAAAAAATACGCGACTTAATGCTCGGAGTCATTATGCCCATGGTTGGCTTGGTCTTTTTTTTAATTTTTTGGCAAGTCGGTGCACAAAATATCAAAACATCACTCGGCACTTTTCCCGGGCCAAAAGAGGTTCTCGCGCAGTGGAGCAATCTTGTTGATGAACATAAAACTGAAAGAAAACGCGAAGCCGATTTTTATACGCATCAAACAACGCGTAATGCCGAAGCACTAGCACAAGATCCAGCCGCTGAGATCAAGGTGCGTAAATTTTCTAGGCACCCCACATTTTTTGATAAAATTAAAACCAGTTTAATCACCGTATTATGCGGATTTTTCCTAGCTTCGATTATTGCCATTCCCATGGGAATTTTTATTGGCCTTAACCAATCACTATATCGCGCATTCAACCCCATTATTCAAATATTTAAACCCATTTCACCATTGGCATGGTTGCCCCTGGTGACGCTGGCAGTAAGCTCCGCCTACCAAAGTGAATCACCTCTGTTTGCAAAATCATTCATTATTTCCGTTATCACCGTAATGCTTTGTTCACTGTGGCCAACCATGATTAACACCGCCGTTGGTGTTGCTGGCGTGAGCAAAGATTTAATTAATGTAAGCCGCGTATTGCGTTTAAGTTGGTTCACGCATGTACGGAAAATTGTTTTACCTTCCTCAATTCCTATGATGTTTACCGGTTTACGTTTATCACTAGGTATCGCCTGGATGGTGTTAATCGCCGCTGAAATGCTTGCGCAAAATCCGGGCCTCGGAAAATTTGTTTGGGATGAATTTCAAAATGGTTCATCAGATTCCCTAGGTAGAATTTGTGTTGCAGTATTAACCATCGGCATTATTGGGTTCATGTTAGACCGCACCTTGCTTGCAGTACAAAGCTGGGCAAATTGGGACAAGAGCGCGATTGTTAGATAGCAAAAATTAACACCAAACACGAATGGTACTTACTTAAGAACTCTTGAGTTTTTTCCCAGTGTTAATTTATGAAATAAGGGAGTCGTCATCCTCGCGTAGCGGGGATCCAACATGGTTGAAAGTCACTGGATCCCCGCTACGCGAGGATGACGAGCGTAAGTAAGTACCATTTACACCAAACATTATCGATTATTTTCAGCATAGCGGATTAAAAAAGAGAACTGCATTATGAGCCAATTACATTTAGAACTTTCCAGTGTAGGCATAGATTTTCCAACACCTAAAGGCCCTTTCAGTGCATTGCACGATGTTAATTTGAAAATTATGCAAGGTGAATTTGTATCGCTGATTGGCCACTCAGGTTGCGGAAAATCCACCGTGTTAAATATTGTCGCAGGTTTATACCAAGCTACTTTGGGCGGCGTAATATTAAATGGTCGCGAAGTAAATGAACCCGGCCCCGAGCGCGCAGTGGTATTTCAAAACCATTCCCTTTTACCTTGGCTCACCGCATATCAAAATGTCGAGCTAGGTGTAAAGCCCGTATTTAAAGGCAAAAAAACCAAAGCCGAAATGCGTGAATGGATTGAACACAATTTAGAATTGGTACACATGACACACGCGCTACACAAACGCCCTGATGAGTTGTCTGGCGGCATGAAGCAACGCGTCGGCATTGCCCGCGCACTCGCTATGCAACCCGAAGTATTATTAATGGATGAACCCTTCGGCGCACTCGATGCTTTAACCCGCGCGCATTTACAAGATTCATTGATGGAGATTCAAAATACGCTCGGCAATACCGTGATTATGATTACGCATGATGTTGATGAAGCTGTATTACTTTCTGATCGCATTGTGATGATGACCAACGGGCCTGCCGCCACCGTCGGCGAAATTCTCGACGTAAAATTAGCACGCCCACGTAACCGCTTAGCGTTGGCGGATGACACGGAATACAACGGTTATCGCGGCGCAGTGTTGCGTTTCCTGTACGAAAAACAAAAAAAGGTTGAACCCATTACTGTAAAACGTACCGAAAAACCTGCAGAGCAATTTGCAGTAGAAAATACATCCATAACCGAAAGCAAACAGGTAGCGTAAAAAAAATAACGAATGATGCGTGCGGAGAAAATGGGATAACGCACTTTTAGCGCCTAATCCATTATCAATATTTTTCTTTTAGACTAATTTGTATTTACGGTAGCACCACATCATTCCCAGCACACAGCTTTTCGTATTAGTGATCAATACATTAGCCAATAAGTTGACGGGCTTCCACCCTCAGGTCATCACAATCTTTAATGAAAAAGACTCGCGCTGATTGAATAGGTTATGATGGTGTATTCTTTATACTCCAGAAAACCTGAGACTATTCATCATTCTTATGGATCACCTTCAATCCAGCTTACACATTAAATTTTCACAGCGCAGCGAAGCGGGCCGGAAGCCTGAAAATCAGGACACCGTAGGCGCACGCATTCCTGAGGGTAATGCGCTTACTACCAAAGGCATTGCCATAGCTATTGCAGATGGCGTGAGTAGTAGCATGGCTGCTCGCGAAGCGAGCCAAACGGCGATTACCGGTTTTCTCACGGATTATTACGCCACACCCGACACATGGAGCACACAACAATCAGCCATTCGGGTTATTCAAGCATTAAATTCCAGCTTGTATGGGCGCAGCCAAAATTCAATTTACGGCGAAGGCTACCTCAGCACTTTTTCAGCATTAATTTTAAAAGGTTCAACCGCATTTTTATTTCATGTAGGGGATACACGCATTTATCGTTTGCGCGGCAATGACCTTGAATTGCTTACCCGCGACCATACCCAACGGGTTGACCGCGATACCACTCACCTCAGCCGCGCTATAGGTGCAGATCCTTATTTAGAAGTGGACATGTGCAGCTGCGACCTTGAAGTGGGCGATGTATTTATTTTAAGTAGCGATGGTATTCATGAATTTATTCCCGTCGCCGAATTCAAACATTTAATTAAAACTAATTCACAAAATTTAGAAGCGTTGGTTAACGCTGCCATTGAACTCGCACTAAATCACAACAGCAATGACAACATTAGCATTCAAGCTACCAGTATTGAACAAATTGGCAGCGCCACTCAAAGTGAAGCCGTTCAAGTATTGTCGCGCTTACCATTCCCACCGCTATTATCACCTGGGCAAATACTGGATGGTTTATGCGTTAAAAAAATCATGCATGAATCCAATCGCAGTCAGGTTTATTTAGTCGAGGATGAAAAAAATAATCAGTTCGTAATGAAAACACCCTCTGTCATTTTCCAAGATGATGCGGCTTATATCGAACGCTTTGTGATGGAATCCTGGATTGGGGTGCGCATTCACAGCCCACAAGTAGCGCGCATAGTTCCGGCACCGGAATCGCGTTCATGTTTGTATTATTTAACCGAATATATTCCGGGACCAACACTCACACAATTATTAAAGGAGCGCGGCACGTTATCCATTTTAGATGCCGTTGAGCTTATTGAAAATTTAATTCGCGGCATTCGCGCAATGCATCGCAAAGAAACATTGCATCAGGATTTAAAGCCCGACAATATTGTTATTAGTGCAAAAGGCCCCATCATCGTCGACTTTGGTTCTTGCTGGGTAGCAGGAGTTGAAGAAGTTGTAGCGCCATTTATGCGCGATAATGTTTTAGGCACCATGGACTATTCCGCACCAGAATACCGTTACGGCGGAAAGCCTGGGCCAGCCTCCGATCAATTTTCATTGGCAGTTTTATTGTATGAAATGCTCACGGGTAAATTACCTTACGGAGTAAATTATGCTAAAGCGACAAATTTAAATAGTTTTCAAAAATTGAAATATCATTCGGCAATGCAGCACAACCCACTAGTACCTTATTGGTTAGACAAAGCATTGGAAAAAGCCCTCAGTATTTATCCCAACGCACGTTACGAAGCTTTATCCGAATGGCTACAAGATTTAAAACGCCCTAACCCCAAGTGGCTTACCCAACGCCAACAACCCTTAATAGAACGCCACCCCGACAAAGTGTGGAAATTTTTAGCCACTACGGGTTGGCTAAGTACTTTATTGTTATTATTTTTGCGGAAGTGACTTTTAGCCGCCTTAACTCCCCCGGATAAGCCGCATCAAGCGGCTCCACTCTGCCCCTATTGCTAATCAGAATACTGCGCGAGCAGAAAGAATTAACGGCCAAAATAATGACGGATAACAAACTGTAAACTATTCTAATTGGACTACCCGTAATTTTCTTTGTTATTGAGCCTAAAAACACCAAGCGAGCGCCACCCAAATTGCCTAACTCTCTGATAGTTATAGTGATTTTATTTAGTGTCATATTTTTCGTAAGCTTGGCGTGGGTACGGTATCGTTTTGAAAAAGAGGCCAGCAATAAAGCGCTAGCAGCGAACAAGATGCTAGCGGGCATGATAGATAAGAGCGAACACAATGCTCTGCTGGAAAGCAAAGAAGCGGCCATAAAACAATTAGAAGACCAGCTTGCAATATTGAACAATTTATTAGCGCATTCTGAAGCCGATATTAAACGTCAGACGGCGCAAACTGAACAAACGCTTGCTAACAGGCAGGCAGCCATTGAACGCATCACCAGTGAAAACGAATATTTTGTAACCGACATTACCGGCAAGATAGAAGCCCTGCGCAGCAATGCTGGCAAGTTACAAAACGACCTGTTGTCATTTGAACGCTGGGCACTCCAGTTAGAAAATTTAATGACTAACAATGCAGTCATGCAAAAACAAAGTAAAACGTTCCAGGGTATTGTTAAACAAATTATTATTTTGGCACTTAACGCAAGCATAGAAGCCGCCAGAGCTGGAGCGGCCGGTAAGGGATTTGCTGTTGTTGCATCAGAAGTTAGAAATTTAGCCAATGAATCTGAAGCGCTAAACAACAACAATAAGGATAACCTTTGTAAAAACGAAGTATTAACAGTAACTACATTTCAGGATATCCAGGCAACCAGCAGAATGATTCTAACCGGTGTGACTAATCTTCACTCTGACATAAACAAACTTTTAATGTGATTCGCAGGTAATGTAATTCGCATGAAACATCTGACGACACCCAGCTTTTTACAACAGAGAAAAGTTAATTAATGAACCCCGCTAATCACAAAAATTTAGCAACGATTTTGGGTCAATCTTTTAATGAGATGCTAAGCTCAATTGGCAAGCAGCAAACGTTATCTATTAGTACTGTTGAGAAGAAATTAATCCAATCACTTGGATTTAAATCGGTTATGTGTTCAATAGCATCGTCGTCCTTTAAATTAAATATGTTATTGCACTTTCCATTAGATAACCTTGCCGCGAGTCATTTTATCGCGCTCATTAATGTTGATGCTGGTAAGGATGCACAGCAACATTATCTGGATTATATTTCTGAACTGACGAATAGTTTATGCGGTACCGCCAATAGAATTTTAGGTGTTTGTGGATTTTCAACGGGCATGTCTACTCCTGTTACATTGCAAATTACCAATAGCACCCTACATATGGATGCAATAACACCAGGAAGCGAAGTGCATATTGGTTGTTTTCTCAACGGCGGCCCGCTTATTTTTGCAAGCCTTTATTTATTTATAAACCAGGGCTTTGAAAATAATTTATTAATAACGGTGCCAGAGGTTGGCATCGCCACTGAAAATTCAGGTGAGCTTGAGTTTTTCTAACGTACAAGAAAAGGCGGAGTATTTATCAAATGGCAAAAGTATTAGTTGTTGACGATTCTAGTACCGTTAGAAATGAAGTCAGTGGCTTTCTGATAGCCAACGGTATTGATGTAGATACCGCAATTGATGGCGTGGATGGTTTATCTAAAATTGGGAGAGACCCGAATTTAAAACTCGTCATTTGCGATGTAAACATGCCCAACATGGATGGCCTCACGATGGTTGAGAAAGTAAAAGCCTCCGGCAAATCCATTTCTATCATTATGCTGACCACTGAAAGCAACCCCAGCATGAAACAAAGAGGTAAAGATGCAGGGGTAAAAGGTTGGATTGTTAAACCATTTAATGGTGCAGCTACGCTAGAGGGAATTAAAAAACTTATTATGTAAAAAATAGCGATCACCGTTAAAATATTTTAGCGTATCACGCTGTTTTAACGCCTACTATTTTTTGCACCACCAAACTTCCCACCATATCACCTTCTACATTTACTGCCGTGCGAAAGGCATCAAGCAAGCGATCTATCGGCAATAAAATTGCGATGGCCTCACCGGCAAGCCTACCGATTGCAATACCATTATCATCGTCACCATACCTGCACTTGGAATTCCTGGTGCGCCCATAGCAGCGATCATCGCGGTACAAAATACAATAAGTTGCTGCGCCAAGGTTAACTCAATGCCGGCGAGATTGGCGATAAACAATGCCGCAGCAGCTTCGTAAAGTGCAGTGCCGTCCATATTAATGGTGGCACCTAGAGGCACCACAAAACCGGCAATATCTTTTTGCACTTGTAAATTTTTTTCTACGCAACGCAACGTTACCGGTAAAGTAGCGGAGCTGGAGCTGGTAGCGAAAGCAGTAATTAAAGCTTCGCGCGCACCGCGCCAAAACCACAGCGGTGATTTTTTAGTAAAGAGATACAAAATAAACGGCAAAATAATAGCGCCATGCACCAAGGTTAACGCAATAATAATGGCCACAAATTTTGCCAAGGTCGTCAGTAGCTCCATATTTTGCGTGGCAACTAACTTTATCAATAACGCAAATATGCCGAGCGGAGCTAAACGCATTACCCAACCTATCATGCGCATCATTAAATCTAAAAATTCCTGAAACAAATTTAAAATATTCCGGTATTTTTCACCACCCATAACCAAAGCTACGCCCAAACATAAAGCAAACACAACAACTGCAAATACATCGCCTTTTGCCAGAGCCGAAAATGGGTTTTGGAAGATACTATGCAAAAATTGCAGAAAAAACTCAGACGGTGGCAACTGTTTATGCTCGAAATTTTCCATCGCTCCCTGAAACATGGCGAGATGCATACCCTCACCCGGGCGCAGCAAATTCATCGCCAATAACGCTAATACAATCGCAATGCCCATGGAGCTTACAAAAAATGCGAGAGTCGTCATCCATACTTTATTGATTTGTTGATGCGCTTGTAAATTGGCAACACCCACTACGATGGTAGAAAATACTAAAGGTATCAATACCATTTTTAGTAAATCCACAAAAAGATTCGCTGCCAGGGTACTAGTGTATAAAACCCATATATGCACGGGCGATGCATCGCCAATTTGGGTAAGCAGACCGCCGGTTAACAGACCAAGCACTACGCCGATTAAAATTTGTTGATTAAGACTTGGCATAACATCCTCTACATAAATTATTTGATGTAACCCATACGATAATGTTTATCTTCCACCACCCGGAAATCATTTCTGAATAAATCCAATTCATGTGCAGCGCGATCGTTGCGAACTTCTAAATCAGTAATTTCATAATGTAAATCATCAATGCGGTGCAGTTTATATTGCCGTTCATTGGAATCGTTATTGCGCTCGGAAATATCATATTGCAGCGCTTGAATTTCATTGTAATTCGATTGAATACGCGCCTGATTACTATCCATTTCACTCGCTAAATTATTTATGTGGCGCTCAATATTATAAAGCTCCTGCCCATCGCGATAAGCAAGCAAAAATTGCCCCTCTAAATCTTGCGGACAAATGCCGTGATATTCAGAGCCATCGCGACCAGCGCTATAACCTTTTTCTGGCACGCAATACAAACGTGCACCTTTTTTGTGGCCATCTTCATAATCAGGCATCACCGGTGTTACTTTCACGCGTGCGCAAGCTTTACCGTGTTCAGCAACACGACTGAGTGGATAACCCTGATTGGCATCTTCCAAACCTTTAATGTACCAATCCGCATGCAAACATTCATCTTTACTCATAGTGGCACAAGCCGACAATAGGATTGAACACAAAAGTAAAATTGATAGCGCGCACCGCATGAATATTTTATTGTTCATTTTTATTTTCATCTCCAAGTACTTTAAACCAACGCTCTAATTTGTAACCTTGCTCATCCAACAATAATAATTTATGCATTCCCGGTTCCAATGCAACAGTTTGTTCGTGAAATACCCGGGTTTCGCCTAAATATTTATCATCCAAATGCCAAAATATTTTTGCTTTATTATTGCGATGCACCGCGCGCAACAAAGCGCGGGTGCGCAACCCATTTAAATCCACCGGCAAATAAATGCGACTGGTTTCGTGGGGGTAGAGCAAATCCATGGGCTGATCATCGTCCACTTCGGCCAGTTGTGCAATACAATCTGCGCGCCATTGTGGTAGCGATTGGTAATTACTGTGACGTTGCCGCCAAAAATATTCCTGTGCCGCCGGCAATACAAACCAATCCATACCGCGCATATTATTTACCGCTTCACAGCCGCTGTGAACACGCAGATTTTTTTGGCCATCCAAATGAATACGCTTGTGAAACGGCGTAACTTTTTCAAAGTGACTATCTTCAGGAATTTCACTGTCCACGGCATTGCATTGATCACCAGCAAGATAACCATCATCTTCACACACACTGACTTTCTTTAATGCCTGCTCCGGTTTTTGCAACCATGCGCTCGGCCCTAACAAATCAAATACGTCAAACATAACCGGTGCAGCACTAGTAGCGCCAGTTAATGCTGGTGCCGGTTCACCACCCGCATTACCCGCCCAAACGCCAACTGTGTAATGACTATTGCTGCCAATGGCCCAAGCATCGCGCAAGCCGTAACTGGTGCCAGTTTTCCATGCGATGGTTTGGCTGTTTTGATATTCGCGCCAAAGTGATTCGTTGCCCGGGCGCGCCACTTCAATCATTGCCTGCAGTGCAAGCCATGCGGCGCCCTGACGAATAACCGGCAATTGTTTTCGCTCAATTTTTAATTCTGTTTGCAATAGCGCAATTTTTTCTGGCAGTTTTGCAAAATTCCCATCGCGTGCTGTTGCAATCATCCGCGCATAAATACTGCTAATTTCCCACAGCGTACCTTCGGCACCACCGAGGATAAGCGTAAGCCCATAATCATCAGCGGGGCGAAATAAAGTTGTCATACCCAAATCTTTTAATTGCTGCTGAAAACGGCTCACACCAAATTGGTGTAGCATATGCACTGCAGGAATATTTAACGATTGCGCCAGCGCTTGCTGCGCAGGCACAGCGCCGCGAAATTGGTGATCAAAATTTTGCGGTGTAAAACTGCCGAATTGTGTTGGAATATCTGGCACTAACGTAGTAGGTAAAATTTCACCCTCTTGCAACATACCCGCGTACAACAAAGGTTTTAAAATACTACCGGTTGAACGGGGGCGATTAATCACATCCACATCTGGCGAATATTGCACTGCGTTTTGCCAAGCCTGGTTGCCCACATACACCAATGTTTGCAATGCTTCGTGATCAATGACAATGATTGCTAAATTATTAACACCATCACTCGCTAAACGCGCACTGTGGCGCTCTGCGATTTCATACACACGCTTTTGTAAATTGCGATTAACGGTTGAATATAATAATGGCTCTTCGGGATGTTCTTTTATTAAACGTGTTAATAAATGCGGCGCCAGTTGCGGCAGTGGTTGCGGTTTTTCTGGCAGAGGTTCGAGCAGCGCCAACTGTAATTCCAAATCATTAATGATTTTTTTCGTATGTAATTTTTGCAGTAACCTATCGCGTTTTTTTTGTAAAAGTTCACGTTGCAAACCTAAATGCATCATTGATGGGCTATTGGGCAATACCGCAAGCACTGCGGACTCCGCCCAAGATAATTGCTCTGGCGCGCGACCAAAATAACGCCAGGAGGCCGCATGTAAACCAATAATATTGCCGCCAAAAGGCGCATGATTAGTATAATCGCGCAAAATTTCCGTTTTGCTAAAACGCCACTCTAATTGCAGCGCAATAAATGTCTCAATGACTTTACTCAGCATATTACGTGGCGGAGCAACTTCTAACGATTCCTGACGCAGCAAACGCGCAAGCTGCAGCGTAATCGTACTGCCACCGCTCACCACATGGCCACGGCGAATATTACTGAGCAGAGCGCGACCAATTGCCATGGGATCAATACCAAAATGATGGTAAAAATTTTTATCTTCAAACGTTAATACGGCTTGGCGATATTTATCCGGTAAGGTTTCAACCGGAGCAAAACGCCACTGATGGTCACTTGCAATTTGTGCACCCAGTAAACCGCCATCGCTGGATAATAAGACGCGGGCATATTGATTGTGTTGCAGCGCACCCGGAAGCGGAACAAATTGTAGCCATACAAATAAAATCACCAACAAAAATATGCAAGTAATAATGATTTTTTTGAGGTGATTTCTTAATGGTGTATAACGCACAATGAATTATTTACTCAGTTTTAATCACAAGTGAGAATTAATTCCCCGTGACTTTCCACAAAATGGATTTTTGGAACAAAACTACTGTTATAAAAGCATGGCTCGCTGCTTGCGGCAAGGTGTTTAATTAATGCCATTAAATTCCGGCAAATATACGCTTCCTATGAAAGTTAATTATTTTTAATAGTTGATTATTTAAGACAGTTGTCGGACTGGTTATTTAACCCTTGTTTCTCTACGCGGAATTTTAACGGCTCATGATTTTTTTGCGAGATAATATAGATAGAATCAAAATCCTGATCATCCCAGTGAGGAACTTCAACATTGATCAAATGTTTTAACAAAAAATTACGCACTACCTGCTCCGCGACTTTATGCTCCCAAGCCACCAAAACGCGGTGCTCCGTCACACTGCCCAAACTTTTTTCCAGTCGCTCATCAAACCCCGCAAGATTATTAAAGCCCAAGCTTGCCTCCACGGGTAAGCCGAGGGTAATGGCTAGCGGTTCAATGGTTGCAAGCGGGCGAATATAGGAATAATTAATGCCTTTATCTTTTTTTTGCAGACCCGGATCCGGCACAATAATGACGTCAGGCTTACCAAAGCGTTTTACAATAACATCACCGAGTGCCAAAGCGCGATTGAAGCCTTTGCAGCTTAATTGCCCCAGGCCCTGCTCCGGTTTTTCGCCGTGACGAATAATTAAAATTTCAATATCTGCTCTAGCAACGTTAACCGGTAAAATAATGGCACAAAATACAAAGATCAGTGAGCCAAATGCCATTCGTGGTGCCATGATCATACCGCTAAACCTCAAATAATTATTAACGTATAAAAATTAACTTAAGAATGCCGCCAACCAATCGGGGTGCAAATTCCAACCGACAAAACCCGCAACACCAAACAATATCCCACCCATACCCGCACCCAAGCCAATAAAAAATACACTCCAGCGTTCTACCAATGAAGATACAGCAATGACTGCTAGAGACAATGACAATAACGCATCGGACATATCAAATTGATCATCGTGAAAATTCAGGGCATCATAAGTAGCTTCAAAGCCCTTAGCTTTTTCTTGCAGCTTTTCCAAATCCAGCTGATATCTCTCCATAGTTTTATTTTGTAATTCAATTTCTTTATTGAAATTTTCTGCATTGCTATTGGCCAATGTATCACGTAAAAGTTCGGCTTGGTGCTTGCTGTTTTCGGAAAGATGCAATTTTAATTTTTTAGCTTGATACTCAGACCAGGTATCTACCGCATTGACTTTTGCCTGTTGCATAGCCTGCACTATATTGTCGTCTTTCACTTTTGTGATTGACAAAAACGCCGAAAAAATAACAACAGAAACCGCTACAGAGTTAGCGATGCGATTCTTTTTAATTTCTGCAGATGTTTGCATGCTTATAACTCCTAAAAATTATGATTAGTTAAAATATTTTAATCCTGACCCATTCAGGATAGAGGCTTATACGCCATTGAACACACACGAAATATCGCAGAAAAGAGTCATTTCTATGTGAATTCCGGGAGCATGCATACTACCCTATCTGCTGACGTCAATATTGCATGATATATGCTTAAATACAAACCCAATAAATACTGCGCACTTTAATTTGTTTTCCGCACTGAGGTATAGTTATAGTTGCAGCGGGGGGTAGTTTTCGTTATGTACTAACACAAAAACTTTACGTCATCGTTACATTCACCAAGGCATTAATTACCTGTGACATTAAAAATGAATTGCTTTAAAACAGTGTTTTTATGGCTAGTCGCGCTCTACTTATATAGCTTAAGTACTGCAGCACTCGCTATCCTCGACATCAATGTTATGACATTTAATCTCCGCGTACCGGTTGATCCTGCGCCCAATGACTGCGCCTCAAGAAAACCACGCGTTATTTCAATTATCAAAAATCAACATCCAGATTTTTTGGGTGTGCAAGAATCTGTACCTCAATTTGTGACTGATTTGCAACATGAGTTGACTCAGTATGCACATATTGGTCGAGGCCGTGAAACTGACGGCGGAGAAGAAGGCACACAAATTTTTTATCGTAAAGATCGCTGGCTACTTGATAAAGCTGATCAGGGGACACTGCAACTATCGCCAACACCAGATTTGTCTGGCTCAAATGCCTGGGGGATGCAATGGCCACGCATCTTTACATGGGCACACCTGCGCGAGAAACGGTCAGGTAAATTTGTTTATATTTTTAATACCCATTTTCCACTAAAACCGCAAGAGCGCGATTTATCGGTACAACTATTGGCTAAATACATTTTAGCGCGAAAACATCCAACCGATTCCGTAATATTAACAGGTGATTTTAATGCCTGTGAGGGCGAAGCCTCCATGAATTATCTTCTCGGGCAAGGTAACTCACCCATTACAATGCAAGATACTTTCAGGGTGTTACACCCTGAAGATAAAGTTATAACTTTTCATGCGTTTGGTAAAATTAGTAATGAATGTAAAATAGACTACATTTATACTTTGGGCCAATGGAGTGTATTACACGCAGACATTATTAAAGATCCTGAAGGCGCTGGCTTTGCCTCGGATCACTATGCAGTAATTGCGCAAATTCGCCTGAAAAAAAGCACTAGATAACGTCACTCAATAGCAATTACAAAAAATATTCTCAATACTTTTTTATTTAATTCTCAATTTTTTACAATTGTAAAAAATATTCCAGTACCATTGACGCCTACAATCGCCCACTCGCCGGCTTATAACTATGTCTTACTCTGCAATTATTTTAGGTTTGTGCCAATTTTTATTTATGGCGGCGGTTGCCGTGGGCATTGCGTTTAATGCGTTAGTGGGCAAGGAACTTGCGCCTTCACCACTGCTGGCCACCTTCCCCTTTTTATTCATTATGGGCAGCACCGCCATGCTCACCTTATTGATGCCAAAATTATTAGCGCGCTTAGGGTACAGACGAGTATTTTTATTGGGCAGCGCTGCTGGTTTAGTGGCCGGGCTAGTCGCAGCAATGGCAATATGGCTGCATAGCTTTAACCTTTTTTGTGTGGCTGGTTTTTGCATGGGTTTGTATCAAGCGTCGGCCATGTACTACCGGTTTGCCGCAGCAGATGCCGTAGATACGCAACACAAAGGCTCTGCAATTGCATGGGTACTCAGCGGCGGAATTCTTGCAGCACTAGCCGGGCCAATGATTGGCAGCAACAGTCTGCATTTTTTTAGCGTGGATTATATTGGTGCTTATGTGGCTTCCAGCTTGTTAGCTTTATTGGCGTTGCCTTTGCTGTTATTTGCTCCCATTCCTGCGCGCCAGGCCGTGCTAAATACGCAAAAATTTCAACTCAAAGATATAAATCGCTCAGCATTAACTGCCATGCTTTTTTGCACCAGTGGTTACGCCATGATGGCAATGGTGATGTTAGCCTGCCCATTAGCAATGGCTAGTTGCGGTTATCATGCCGCAGACGCCGCCAGCGTTATTCAATGGCATTTACTGGGAATGTTTGCGCCGTCATTACTCACCGGAAAATTTATCACACGCTTTGGAGCGCAAAAAATTGCGCTTATTGGTGTCGGGATTTTAATGTCTGGCTGCTTGCTCGCACTTGCGGGACAAACATTAATATTTTTTCACTTTGCGCTGCTGGTAATCGGCGTTGGCTGGAATTTCATGTATATAGGCGGCAGCACACTGCTCACGCAAATACCGGATGCCGCGCAACGCAGTCGCTTGCAAGCGATCAATGAATTTATTACCTTTACTTGCGTTACGATCATATCGGGTTTATCCGGCTGGCTATTTGCGCTACTGAGTTGGAACAGCATTTTATATATCGCAATTACTTTGCTGCTAGCGGTGATGGCCTATTTAGCTTTAGGTTGGCTATTTGAGAAAAAACTAACGCATTAAAATATTTTTTTGCCAAAACATTGCTTTACCCATAATGGGGTCTAACTCATAACCCGCAAAGCCAAATTTTTGGTAGGCATTTTGTGCAACTTCGTTACCTTCCAGAACCTCAAGCGTTAGCTTGCAACACCCTCTTTCCTTTGCAATTCGCTCTACTTTGATTAACATCAATTGGCTAATACCCAAACCGCGAAAATCATTAGCGACAATAAGATCATGAATATTGATTAGCGGCTTACACTGAAAAGTGGAAAATGCTTCAAAGCAATTTACTAACCCCGCAGGGTTGCCATCAACGTAGCAAAGCACACTAAAAGCGTGAGGTATTTTCGATAACTCCGCTGCAACCTTATCTTTAATACCCAAACCTAATGTAGTACCACCACCCATTGGATCAATTGCATAACTATCGAGAAGATAGCCAATATCAAATCCGTGTTTTGGATTTTTATAGTCTGCTCTCAACACTTCAATTTTATTCATTATGAATGCTACTCATTGCTTCCATCATACAAGCCTTTGTTTTTATTTTTTCTTTCATCGCGATATTAACGCTCGTCATTATTATTTTTGTCATTTTTTTTGTCGGATTTTCGCAATAGAATATAAGTCGCTCCACTTGCACCGTGCCGTGGCTGTGCCGAATGAAATGCCAACACATTGTCGAACTGGGGCAACCAATGTGCGATACAACTTTTCAATTGTGCGGGCTGCTCGCGGCCTTCGCTTTTGCCGTGAGCAATTAACGCGCAGCGAATACCGTAAGTCATGCAGTCTTTAATAAATTGAAATACCGCCGCACGTGCTTGCTCGACAGTCATATGATGCAAATCCAACCGTGCATCAATTTGATATTTCCCTAAGCGCAAATTTCGATACACACCCAGCTGTACACCATCGCGCTTGAATTCTAAAATGGCCAGTGGGGCCAACGGTTCTATATATTCACCAGAAAGAAAATTTTTGTCTTTTGCCAACTCTGCAATTGCTACCTGACGGCGCTTTTCCGTATTGGTTTTATCCTGATGTGCAGACGCCAGGGCAACCTTAGGGTCCACCTTAATCGGTTTTACGTTTTGCATTTGTTGCAAGAACAAATTGTCGTCTGGTATTTTGTTGGCCATAGCGTTAGCGCATTTCATGGTTTTAAGGGAAAGATTTAACGTCAATATTTAAAAGTCGATTGTGAATGAATTAGCGAATAGGAACAATATCGCTATAGTGTTGCCCAGCCCCAGAGTACAAACTGGTTCACAGTGGTATCATGCCTTCCTTTATGAATCTATATACATCTCCTTCAGTAAAGTGATGATTTTATGTCCGCAACTCCACAAATTCTGCGCATCGCTACACGTAAAAGCCTACTTGCTCTCTGGCAAGCAGAATACGTTAAGGCCGAATTGCTCAAACATCACCCACAGCTCAGCATTGAGCTAGTGCCGCTCACCAGCAAGGGCGATAAAATTCTCGACGTACCCTTGGCAAAAGTGGGGGGAAAGGGCTTGTTTGTTAAAGAGTTGGAGCAGGCTTTATTGGCGAATGAAGCGGATATCGCGGTGCATTCGATGAAAGATGTGCCAATGGATTTCCCTGCGGGACTAGGGCTTGCCGTGATATGCCCGCGTGAAGACGCGCGCGATGCGTTTGTCTCTAATCGTTTTGCCAGCCTGGATGATTTACCAAAAGGTAGTTTGGTGGGAACTTCCAGTTTACGCCGTCAATGTCAGCTGCTTGAGCTGCGACCTGATTTAAACATTAAATTTTTGCGCGGAAATGTGCAGACGCGCTTACAAAAACTCGATGCTGGCGAGTACGATGCCATTATCCTCGCTGCTGCTGGCCTGATTCGCCTGGGCTTGAGTGCACGAATCAGTTCACATCTTAGTGTCGAGCAATCCCTCCCTGCTGGTGGGCAGGGAGCTGTAGGGATTGAATGTCGCCTTGCTGATGCCGCTACTCGCGCACTATTAATGCCGCTGCATCACAGCCTAACAGCACAACAAGTTATTGCTGAGCGCGCAATGAATAAACATTTACAAGGGGGCTGTCAGGTACCTATCGCCTGCTACGCCATTCATAGCGAGGGCGGTTTATGGCTGCGCGGTTTGGTCGGCTCTGTCGATGGAACACAAATGCTGCGCAATGAGATTCGCGGCGGCGTTGATGACGGCGAGACAATGGGCATCGCCCTGGCAAATACCTTATTGGCCGCAGGCGCCGACAAAATTTTGGCCGAGGTCTATCAAGCAGCCGAATAAGCAGCAGTAAAATAGTCATGAGCGTGAATAAATAGTGGACGATTTACAAGGCTTACACATAGTAGTGACTCGCCCGCTTGCGCAAGCTGAGCCGTGGGCAAAGCGTCTGGTTGACTTAGGCGCAAATGTTTCGTTAATACCGCTATTGAATATTGTGCCCGTGCAAAATGACGCACAAGTGCAAGCCATAAAAAATCATATTTTGGATTTTGATTTATACAGTAAAGTTATTTTCGTAAGCCAAAATGCCGTCAGCTATGGCTTTGAATGGCTGGAAAATTATTGGCCGCAATTGCCAGTAGGTGTGAGTTTTTTTGCCGTTGGCGAAACTACTGCAACATTGATTCAGGCACGCGGAGTTTCTGTAACAGATTTAGCGCAAACACAGTATGGCGCTATGACCAGCGAAACACTGTTGCAGTCACCCGCGTTACAACAGGTTGCCGGCGAAAAAATATTGATTATGCGTGGCCTTGGTGGCCGCACACATTTAGGCGAAGCACTCACGGCGCGCGGCGCAAAAGTAAATTACTGCGAGCTTTATGAACGACATGTGCCTGTAGCTGCTGCAACGCAATTTGCACAAGTATTAAAAACCAATGCTTTGGCAATCTATGCTTTAGAAAGCGAAGTTTTGGAAATCGAAGCACTGCCGATTATCGTAACGCTTCATAGCGGCGAATCGCTCGAAAATTTAATGGCAATATTGAAACAACTAATACCTAACAACCCGATGAAAATGCAACAACTGATATTATTAGTGCCAAGTGAACGCGTAGCCGAACAAGCTATAGATGCCGGGTTTAGCACCATTTTCACTGCCGACAATGCAACAGAAGCAAGCATGTTGCAACGGTTGCTGGATATAAAAGCGTCGCTGGAAAAATCAATTTAACTAGAAAGGTCATGTATTGTGAGTGAAAATAATCATTCAATAACGGTCAATGAAACCGCAGCCACTGCACCCGCGGCAATTGTGAAAAATAGTAAACCAGCGAAATCGCGCGTTGGCTTATGGCTCGCTATTATTATTTTGCTAACACTGGCCGGCGCTTGCACTATGTTGCTATGGCAACAGCATAAGGTTCTCATCAACGCCCAGACGGCATTAGCCGCAGAGCGAGACGAGAGCGAAACGCAACGCAAAGTGTTGGCCGCAAAATTGGAAAATGATTTCGCCAACCAGGAACAACAATTTCAGAGTGATTTAACCGAGCTGGCGCAACGCCAGGAAAGCACCGCCGTACGCGTACAGGCGTTAAGTAATATTAGTCGCGATGATTGGAAGCTCACTGAAGTAAGCTATTTATTGCGCATGGCAAATCAACGTATTTTACTAGAACATGAAACCGCAAATGCCTTGGCCTTAGCTGAATCAGCTAACAGTGTATTATCTGAATTAGATAGCGCTGATTTATTTTCCGCGCGAAAAAAATTAACCGAAGAAATTCAAGCATTAAAAATGGTTACCAAAGTTGATCGCGAAGGTATTTATTTACAATTACTCGCACTCACCCAGCAAATAGATAATCTGCCATTAATTGAACCCCTGATTGCAGAAGACGAAGAAGCACTGGATAGCTCGGACGAAGCAATCGTCACGACTGTTTGGGGAAAAATAACTAACTTTGGCAAACACACTTTACACAAATTAGGCCGTTACGTGCGCGTGCGCGATCAAGGTCGTCGCGTCGACGCAATTCTACCGCCCGAAGATCAAATGTATTTAAAACAAAATTTACGTTTAATGTTAGAGCAAGCCCAAACTGGATTGTTACGCGAGGAGCAACTCGTTTATCAAGCAAGCTTAGATAAAGCGCAAAACTGGATTCGCGATTATTACCCACTCAATGAGCAAGCCGAAATAGTCCTGAATGATTTAGATCAACTCAAGAAAAATATTGTGCAGCAAGCATTACCCGATTTTTCTGGTTCGGCGGCGCTGATGAAAGATTACATTGCGCAAAAAGATAAATTAGCAATAGCGCGCCACGGGGTGCATTAAATGAAAAAGCTAATTATTTTCGTTATTATATTTATTTTGCTAGCACTCTGGGGGTTTGGTGTAATCCTGCCAGACGCCGGTTATGTGCTGGTAGTCTTAGGCCAAAAAACCGTAGAGACCAGCTTATGGTTTGCCTGCTTTGTCGCATTAACAATTTGTTTTGTATGGTGGATAATCGCACAGTTTGTTCATGCTAGCTGGTCATTGGCCCAACGCATTACAGATTTTTTTGTGTTTGGCAGCAGCGAGCGCGCAAGCAGAAGAGCGGCGAGTGGTTTAATCGATTTTTTGTCGGGTGACTGGTTGCAAGCGCGCAAAAAATTATTGCGTACCGCCACTAAAGTAGAATCGCCCCTGGTGAATTATTTGGCTGCAGCACGCTGCAGTTATGAGCTGGGTGATCGCGAAGAAGCACTCAGCATCCTCGCTAATGCACAAAAAAAATATCCCCACTTTTACGTGGCTATTGGCTTAGTGCAAGTCAAAATGGAATTGTCGGATGGCCGTCAGGATCAAGCTAAACATATTCTGTTAGCACTACAACAAAAAGCACCTAAGAATACCGTAGTGATTAATAACTTGCGCCAAATATATGAAGCCCGCCAGGACTGGATGGCATTGAATGAAATTCTTCCGCAGGCAAAAAAACACAAACTGTGTACGCTTAATGACACGCTGGAAATGGAAGCTTCCGTGATGGCAGGCCAATTACAGCAGGCGAATGAAGCCGCAGCACGCGAAATTCCAGCCGAACGCTTTACTTTATTACGCAAAGCCTGGGGTAAGGTTCCTAGCTACCAACAAAAAAATCCTCGCGTTGTCGCGGCTTATGTACACGCCCTGCTTGAAGACCTACATGATCAGGAAGCTGAAATTTTGTTGCGCAAAACCATTAGCGTAGTCTGGGATGATAGCCTGGTAAATCTCTACGGGGTTTTACGCGTAAGTGATCTCACGCAATGTATTCGCACCGCCGAAGGCTGGTTAATATACCAACCACAAAACCCCATTCTATTGCGCACTCTCGGGCGCTTGCATTTACGCAATCAAAGCTGGAGTTCCGCACGTGAATATTTTCAGCGCAGCTTAACTGTACAAAAAAATCCCGAGACCTATGCTGAGCTTGCGCGCCTACTCAATAGCTTGGGCGAAACGCAAAAAAGTGTAGAAACTTATCAAGCAGCGTTGTTGTTAAATAGCGAAGCCTTGCCAGATTTGCCGCAGCCGGCTAGAACGTATTGATTGACCTTAAATTTATTTATTAACCTTAAATGTAAGGCGTGGAATTCATCGCAAATCACGCCTTTAGCTTTTCTGGCAGTTCATTTTATTTTTCTGACCACGCATTGACTCATGCCATCATTTTCCCATAAAACATATGCAACCATAGCAATCTGTACATTTAGCCAGTAAAATTCCTCTTTTCCTTATTCTTACTTAAGCGTGAACTCTAATGGATGTGTCTTATCTCCTTGATGGCCTCAATACTGCGCAACGCGATGCGGTTTCCGCACCGGCGGGTAGCCAACTTATTTTAGCGGGTGCAGGCAGCGGGAAAACCCGTGTGCTAGTACATCGCATGGCCTGGTTAATTCAAGTCGAGCAAATGTCGCCCTATTCAATTATGGCCGTAACATTTACTAACAAGGCTGCGCGCGAAATGCGCAGCCGTTTGGATGAATTGTTCAGCGCAACCAAGCAACCCATTAATTCGCGAGCTATGTGGGTCGGCACATTTCACGGCATTGCCCATCGCCTGCTCAAAGCCCACTGGCAAGATGCAAACTTGCCGCAAAATTTTCAAATTTTGGATAGCGATGATCAATTGCGTTTAATTAAACGCGTATACCAAGCATTAAATATTGACGATGAAAAATGGCCGCAAAAGCAGGCACAATATTATATTAACGGTCAAAAAGATGAAGGTTTGCGTCCGCAACATATTCAGGAAACTGCAGATCCTTATGTGCGTACCATGCTGCAAATTTACCGTGCTTACGAGGCGGATTGCCAGCGTGGCGGCATGGTGGATTTTGCCGAAATTTTATTACGTGCGCACGAACTCTGGCTTCATAAGCCACACATTTTAGAACATTATCGCAATCGTTTTCCGTTTGTATTAGTCGATGAGTTTCAAGATACCAACAGCGTGCAATATGCCTGGTTACGCATGCTTGCAGGAAAGGAATCTTTTGTAACGGCAGTGGGCGACGACGACCAGTCTATTTACGGTTGGCGCGGTGCAAAAATTGAAAATATCCAGCGCTTCACGCAAGATTTTTCCAATGTGCAAACTGTACGCCTCGAGCAAAACTACCGCTCCACTGGCAATATTTTAAAAGCGGCCAATGGCGTAATAGTGAATAATAATGGTCGCTTGGGTAAAAAATTGTGGACAGAAGATGTTGCAGGCGAATTAATTTCACTTTACGCTGCTTACAACGAACAAGACGAAGCGCGGTTTATTGTGGAGCGTATTCAAGAGTGGGTGCGCAAAGGCAATAGCAATAATTCCTGCGCAATTTTATATCGCTCGAATGCGCAATCGCGGGTGCTTGAAGAAGCTTTGTTGCGCGAAGGTATAGCCTACCGTATTTATGGTGGCCAACGCTTTTATGATCGCATTGAAATTAAAAATGCAATTGCCTACATGCGCTTGATTAGCAACTGTCACGATGATGCCGGATTTGAGCGCGTCATTAATACACCTACCCGTGGCGTTGGCGGCAAAACAGTAGACGACATTCGTTTATTTGCGCGCGAACAAGGTTGCTCGTTGTGGCATGCAGCTGAACAAATGTTAGCGAACCGCGTGTTTAGCCCGCGTGCTGGCAACGCAGTACAAAGTTTTTTAAATATTGTCGTGCAATTAACTCGCGACAGTGAAAACCAGGCGCTCGATTTTATTGCGCAACAAGTGCTGGAACACACTGGCTTGCTGGTTTTCCATCAAAATGAAAAAGGCGAAAAGGGCCAAGCACGCGGAGAAAACCTGCAGGAATTAATTACTGCTTGCCGGGCGTTTAACCCTGATACGAACAGCACTGAAGGCGAAATAGAAAACGACGAAGACTTATCGCCCCTGCAACAATTTTTAGATACGGCTGCACTTGATGCAGGCGAAACTCAGGCAGATGAGTTTGAAGATGCAGTGCAATTAATGACGCTCCATTCCGCCAAAGGTTTGGAATTTCCTTTGGTTTTTATGGCAGGTACAGAGGAAGGTTTGTTTCCACATAAAATGTCTGGCGACGACCCTGAGCGATTAGAAGAAGAACGCCGCTTATGTTATGTAGGCATTACCCGTGCGATGCAAAAATTATTTATCACTTATGCTGAAACACGTCGTTTATACGGCAATGAAACTTATAACAATGTATCGCGCTTCGTAAAAGAAATTCCCTCAGACTGCATTCAAGAAGTGCGACTGAAGGCTGCTGTGACTCGGCCAGTGAGTTTTCATCGCAAACCTAACGCTCAGATACTACGCAAAGGCATGAGTGATGTGGGTGAGGACACGGGCTTCAACCTCGGCCAACGTGTACAACACACCGTTTTTGGCGAAGGTGTTATTGTTCATTTTGAAGGCCAGGGCCCCACCGCTCGGGTGCAAATAAATTTCAAACAAGTGGGCAGCAAATGGCTAGTCATGCAGTACGCAAAACTGGAAGCGATTTAATAAAATAATCTTTTAAAAAGTATTATTAACGTAAAGATTATTTTTATCCACCAGAGATTATTTTATTTAACAGGTATTATTTTTATTTAACAGGTAAATGTAATGTCAGAAAAATTCACTGAGCTATCGCAATCGCATATAGAATTTATTCAACAACAGCATATGTTTTTTGTGGGAACTGCTGGAGCAGAAGGCCTGGTAAATGTTTCACCAAAAGGCATGGATAGCTTTAGAGTTATTAATTCAAAACAAATCACCTGGTTAAATCTCACCGGAAGTGGCAATGAAACTGCCGCCCACGTGAGTGAAAACCAACGCATGACCATTATGTTTTGCTCTTTTGAAAAGCAGCCGTTAATTTTACGTTTATATGGCAATGCTGAAGTTATTCACCCAAGAGACTCGCGCTGGAATGAATTGATTACCTTGTTTCCCGAATACACCGGTGCGCGCCAATTATTTGATCTTAAACTCAGCATTGTACAAACATCTTGCGGCTATGCAGTACCCTTTTATGAGCTAAAAGGTGAGCGCCTAACCTTGGATAAATGGGCAGACAATCGCGGGCGCGAAAGCATAGAACAATATTGGATAGAAAAAAATACACTCAGCTTGAACGGTAAAGAAACAGGAATATTAAAAAATACGTGACCGCTCCTTAGGTTTATGGCTTTCGAAATACAACCTACTTTGACTATAGAAATGAAGTAGTCTGGAATGGTTAGGACTTCACACCTGCGGTTAGGTTCCAACTTTCAACGCCACACAGACAAGATTTGTATCCCCACTATCGACTCCATTCGTACAGGAGAAAGATATTAAGACCCGTACAAGAATTAACAAACAAGAGTTGCAATCAATTTTTTGCGCGCTATTATAAAGAGAGACTATAGTGCTTAAAACGGCTTTCCTTTTAAGGTAGCTTTCTGTTTAAATAAGTTGTAGTCTGGATTGGCTGTATTACATATTTTAACCGTGGAGAAATATCATGAGTAAAGCTCAAGACAGTAAAAAAGAAACCAAGAAGCCTGCTGCAAAAACCATGAAAGAAAAACACGATGCAAAAAAAGTCAAAAAAGCAGAAAAAGCCCGTCAAGAATAATGATGGGATTTGCTAAGATCATGGTAACAATGACCTTTGGTAACCTTTAACCAAAGGTCATTCCTCTCCTTATTCTCATTTCCCCTATTCCTTCGCAACCACTCCACTGACATTAAGCTTGGGTGTGCACTCAATGGCTCGAACTGGTGTTGCTAACGGTTGAAGCTACAGGCGTTTGCACAGGAAGTGAATTTAATTGCTCAAGTGTTTTTTTGGCAAGGAAGTTACCGCCTTGAGTGGAAAGCTGCAAATATTTTTTCGCTTCTGGTAATTTTTTCTGATAGATTTTTAATTGTGCGTAATTATTAAAAAGACGAGCTTGAGAATTTTTGGATAATTTATCGGAATGCTCCAACGCTTTAGTAAAATAGGTGTCCGCATTGTCATACTGCCCATCAAGAAAAAATGCCCAGCCTATAGAATTATCCAAGGTGGGATCCTGAATACTTAAACGAGTTTTTAATTTTTCTGCATCCAGCAATTTTACAATTGCATCTTTTGTTTTCCCCATATCGGCATAGGCTAATCCAAGGTTATAGATTGCCCGATAATAATTGGGATTTTGTTGCGTAAGATCAACCAGTTGTTTTGTTGCATCACTAAGATTGCCCTGTCTGCGCAAGTCGACTATCGCATTTAATTTATCCACCTGCACTTGTTCTATATTATTTTGATATTTGTCTTGCGCATATATATTTAATGGCAATGCAATACTGAGAATTAATAATGCCGGCAATGAAAAATATTTAATTGGGATCATCATAGCCGACCTCATGAGTGCCATTTTTTAACTGGTTGTGCGCAAACACCAAATCAGTTTGCATTTTGTTAAAGCTTTTCAATAGTGCGCCAAGCTCAACCGAGATAACGTCTTTATCTTGAACTTTAATCGCAACATCGCCGAAATCACCGATAGAAATATCCTGTGCTTTAAACACAAGATGCGGCTTTGAATCTTTGGTCAAATCAGAATAATTGGAGATTTTAACCCCGATATTACTTTCGTGATTTCCGGCAATTTTAAAAATCTCTAACCCACCCGTCAAAAGCGTTACAGATAGACTAATAATTAAAAAAAATTTAATGGAGGCGTGTCTTCTTTGATATTCCTTTTCCTGTGCAAGACTTGTAGGCGGAGGCGCTTGAAGCTGTATTACATATAAAGAATAGCCGTTCCACAACCCAAACATACCAACACCTGCCAGGCCTGTTTGTGCAATGGAAACAATAAGATTCGGATCAATGATACCCATAATATTCCCTCGTTTTTGTGTGGATGATTAACCTTAGCAACGCTTAATGCCTACATCACATTCATAGGTTTAACAAATAAAATAACACAAACAAAAGATTTGCAGAACAAATAAGGATATGAATATTTTTCTATGGCGCAAAAATCATTATTGCTGTGAAATTACAAGAGATGAACCAACTGACCAGAATTTCAATCTGGCCAGTTGGTTATTGTTGCAGATTATAGATTTTTGTAATTAGCTTCATTCTTTTTTGCTTTCTCAAGCGCTTTACCGGGTAAGGGTTTTGTTTTTAATTTATCAACGGTCATGGCTTTTAATTTTTTGTTCCATTCTGGAATTCTCTCATCGGACGTATCTGCCACCCCTAGATTCATGAACCCAAACCCAGTATTTGGTTTAATATAATAGACTCTGTTAGCACCTACCTCTATATTCATATATGCCCAAGCACCACCTTGTGTTGGATCAATCATAAAACAATGCTTACCAGGACTAGCGACGTATTGGATCATAGCGCCTGATTCAAGCGTACCGACAAAATTAGATCCATCCCACACTTCGAAATCCACGCCGTCACCTATAAATATATGTGGGCGAACAAAATTAACGAGCGCCTTTTCAGTATTGGTGTTGCTAATTTTTTCTGCAGGTTTCATAACGGCAAGACTAGAACAACCAGAAAGAACAATTGGCAACAACACTAACGCGCATTTAAAGATAAAATTTTTCATGATATGTTCCTAAAATTTATTATGCTATTAAGTAAAGACCGAAGCCTTGGTTAGTTCCTATTTTTCATGTCATGCTTTTACTCTTACGCAATCCACAAAATAACCTTTCTTGCCATCGACTTCGCGTTTTACCAAGCCGTGAACGTCAGTTTCAAAGCCAGGAAATTTTTCATTAAAATCGCGCGCGAATTTTAAATAATCAACGATGGTTTTGTTGAAACGTTCGCCGGGAATTAATAATGGAATACCTGGCGGATAAGGCGTTAATAAAATTGAAGTGATGCGGCCTTCAAGTTCGTCGATAGGTACGCGGTCGATTTCGCGGTGCGCCATCATTGCAAAAGCATCTGAAGGTTTCATCGCCGGCTGCATATCAGACAAATACATTTCTGTCGTTAAACGCGCGACGCCATAAGCTTTGTAAGTTTCATGAATTTGCTGACATAAATCGCGCAAACCTAAACGCTCGTAGCGTGGATTCGCGGCGGCAAATTCTGGAAGAATGCGCCACATGGGTTGGTTTTTATCGTAGTCGTCTTTGAATTGCTGCAGCGCTGTCAGCAAGGTATTCCAGCGGCCTTTAGTGATGCCAATGGTAAACATAATGAAGAATGAATAGAGGCCACATTTCTCAATAATTACGCCATTTTCAGCGAGGTATTTAGTCACGATAGAAGCGGGAATACCGGTTTCGCTGAACTTACCATCCACTGATAACCCGGGGTTGATAATGGTGGCTTTAATAGGATCAAGCATATTGAAACCAGTGGCCAATTTACCAAAGCCATGCCAGTTGTCTTCACTGCGCAATACCCAATCATCACGCTCGCCAATGCCGTCTTCAGAAAACTCTTCTGGCCCCCAAACCTGGAACCACCAGTCTTGACCCCATTCGGCGTCTACTTTTTTCATAGAACGGCGGAAATCGAGCGCTTCTAAAATAGATTCTTCAACCAGCGCAGTACCGCCAGGTGCCTCCATCATGGCCGCAGCTACATCGCAGGAAGCGATAATAGAATATTGCGGCGAGGTAGAGGTATGCATCAAATAGGCTTCATTAAAAGCATCTTGATCCAGCTTCACAGTTTCAGATTCGCGCACCAAAATTTGCGAGGCCTGCGACAAACCAGCGAGTAATTTATGCGTAGATTGTGTGGAAAAAATCATCGACTCTTTAGCGCGTGGACGATCTTTACCAATAGCATGCATGTCTTTATAAAAATCATGGAAGGTCGCGTGCGGCAGCCAGGCTTCGTCAAAATGCAGAGTGTCAATTTTACCATCAAGCATTTCTCTTAAGGTTTCGACGTTGTAAATCACGCCGTCATAAGTGGACTGTGTAATCGTTAAAATGCGCGGCTTTTTATTGACTGCAACGCGAGCAAAAGGGTTAGCTTCAATTTTGCGCGCAATGCTTTCAGGAGTGAATTCTTCTAACGGAATTGGCCCGATAATCCCCAGATGATTGCGTGTAGGCATCAAAAATACCGGAATCGCGCCGCACATAATGATCGAATGCAAAATTGATTTATGGCAGTTACGATCAACTACAACAATATCTCCCGGCGCTACCGTTGAGTGCCACACCATCTTGTTGGAAGTTGAGGTACCGTTAGTCACAAAGTAACAGTGATCGGCGTTAAAAATACGCGCAGCATTGCGTTCCGATGCAGCGATGGGGCCAGTGTGATCAAGCAATTGACCAAGCTCTTCAACCGCGTTGCAAACATCCGCACGCAGCATATTTTCACCAAAAAATTGATGAAACATTTGCCCGATAGGCGATTTCAAAAATGCCACGCCGCCGGAGTGACCAGGGCAGTGCCAGGAGTAGGAGCCATCGTTTGCGTAATGCACCAAAGCGCGAAAAAATGGTGGCGCCAAGCCATCCAAATAAGATTTTGCTTCACGAATAATATGGCGCGCCACAAATTCCGGAGTGTCTTCAAACATATGAATGAAGCCATGTAGCTCACGCAAAATATCGTTAGGGATATGGCGCGAGGTACGGGTTTCGCCGTAAAGATAAATCGGAATGTCGGCGTTTTTGTAACGAATTTCTTCCACAAAAGCACGTAATGATTTTAGTGCGTGATCCGTTTCTTCGAGTGAGCCGGCACCAAATTCTTCATCGTCTATCGACAAAATAAACGCCGATGCGCGCGATTGTTGTTGCGCAAATTGCGATAAGTCGCCATAGCTAGTCACGCCTAGCACCTCCATCCCCTCTTTTTCCATTGCATCTGCCAGCGCACGGATACCAAGGCCGGAGGTGTTTTCAGAACGGAAATCTTCGTCGATGATGACAATGGGAAAACGGAATTTCATAGAGGTCTCCAAATAGAGTTAAACCAGTGAATAGCCAGAATTGTAGCTTCTTTTTTAAGACCACCATTTAGGAAAATAATCCTTAACGACGGCAATCTATAGGCATTGGAAAATTGTGAAGTGGATTTTCGCAGATATGAGCGGAGTGTGGGGAAAAAATAAGACCATAATTGCCCATGAGGCAAGATTAATTTCCATAAACTCATCTTTCATACAGATGGAACAATAATTAACGCAGCTTTAATCCCAGCTTTCGCTAACTCAACTCTAACAGAAACATATACTCAGATAGAATTAAATTTAAGGGCAAAATAATATCACCAGATACTCCATAGCTATTTTTGATTGATATTTAATTGACCCAAATACATCTTTCCGCGACTCTTTCGCCCCTATACGCAAAGTTTTATGCAGAACAATTTATTGACTTAAGTGTCAATTGCCCGAGGCAAGCCATGAATTACGATGATCCAAAAAATGCTGACTTTTTGCTGCGCAGGCGATTGATATTAGGCGTAGCTGCAGCTGCGGCGGCACTGCCATTCGCTGGATTATCGTCATGTTCCAAAAAAGAAGAGGGTAAAGCCCAACTGCTACAAGTCGGTGGCTTACCAGTAACTTGTAACCTCACCTTGCCAGTGGCGTGTACCGCGAAAGCCGCCAGCAATCTCGCGGGCACGGGCGATAACCGCTTTGAGTTTCAATATAGCAAGTACAGTGGCTGGCCAGAAATCAAGGAATCGCTGATGACTGGCCGTATTCAAGCCGCATATATGCTCGCGCCCTTAGTAATGGATCTGGCAGATAAGAAAGTTCCGCTTAAAATTGTGTCCCTCGGCCACCGCTCCGGCGCGGTGATTATGGTGAGAACAGACTCTAACTATCAAAGCTTTAGCGAACTTAAAGGTAAACGTATTGCCATTCCCAGCCGTTTTGCCGTGGATTTTTTGTTCCTGCGGAAAATGCTGGCGAAAGAAAACATGACGCCGAAAGATATTGAAATTGTCGAGATGCCGCCGCCCGATATGCCCGCCGCGCTCTATGCCAACGCAGTAGATGCCTATTGCACCGGAGAACCGTTTGGCGCCGCCGCTCAACGCGCTGGCTACGCGCGCCCACTGCGGATGACCCGCGATGAATGGCGCAATTACATTTGCTGTGTGCTTACTGTACGCGAAGAGTTAATTCATGATAACCCCGCTATGGTGCAGGACTTGGTCAATCATGTGATGGGTGCTGGCACCTGGCTGGATATAAAACAGGGCAACCGCGATAAGGCGGTGGCAATTGCCGCCAAGCGCGAGTTTTTCAATCAAGATCCAAACATTCTCAAATTTGTGATGGAAACCCCCACCGACCGAGTGACTTACGGCGATTTGCGAATGATCAGAGCTGAATTTGAAGACTTAATGCAGCTTTCGATGGAGGCTGGCACACTCAAACACCCGGTTGCCTATGAAAGTTACATCAATGACAGTTTTGTCAAAAATGCCAAACCGACCACCATTACCCTGTGATGTACCCTGTGCCTGTGATATGCCCTGTACCATTTCCTGAGATAGTAGAGAAGCCAAACGTGAAACAATTATTCGTGCGCTTAATGCCGTTTTTACTGTGGGCGGTTGCGGTCAATGCGGCACATAGCGAAGCGCTTAAATCAGGCATTTTCGATCCACCACGACTTGCACCGGACTTCACGCTGCAAAGCTCTAACGGCGGTGAATTTAAGCTCAGCCAGGCGCGCGGCAAAGTGGTCGTATTGGGTTTTGGTTTTACTCATTGCACAGCAGTCTGCCCCATTACACTCGCTAATCTGGCACAAGCGCGCAAAAAGTTAGGCGCTTTAGCCGATGATGTGCAAGTCGTTTACGTCACCGTCGACCCTGAGCATGACGATCCGGCGCGCCTGCACGAGTATCTCGCCTTTTTTGATCCAACGTTTATTGGTGTCACTGGAACAGACGCACAATTGTCGTTAGTACGGCAGGAGTATGGAATAGTCGCTGGCAAAGTCACCGGTAAAACTGGCCAGCCTGAGGTACATCATTCGTCTTATATTTATCTGATCGATCGTGCAGGACTTCTGCGTGCGTTGGTCCCCTTCGGCAAAAGCCCTGACGATATAGTTCACGATGTGAACATTCTGCTGCTAACAAATCTTGCTGCAAGTAAGGCAGGATAAGTAGATTTATGATGTGGATTCGCCGTCATTGGCTGTTATTGTTACTGCTCAATCTGGTGTTTGATGCCGTTATTTTAATGGCTCTAGTACCCATACGCATCGAATCACGCGAAGAAGTTTTTGAAATCCCAACAGGTACCTGGGCGCGGCGGATGGCGGGCGAAAAAATCGAAATTCTTCCCCAAGCAGTCTATCTCGCGCTTGGCGTCAGGGATGTATTAGTGCTGCGCAATCTCGATACAGTGCCGCAGATTTTTGGCCCCACCCTGATTATGCCCAATCAAAGTTTTAAACTTCCTTTCGAATTGGCATCCGATTACCAGTTTGCCTGTACCGCGCATTTGAGCGGACAAATGACGGTGGTGGTTGACCCTGAACCAACGCTCGGCTGGTCGCGATTGGTATGGCGAGTAAAAACGTTAACGCGACACTTACCCACAACTAAAATAGCCGAAACGAAAATAGCCACGCAAAAATAACTACAAAAGTACATCAGAAAACCCTATAAGTGCTCCACAATAAAAAGGTATCCATGTGTTAAAACTAAAACAGACGCTGCCCCCGCTGGCAGTATTAGGATTGTTAATTGCGGTCTGGTGGCTAGTGGTCGTTAAAACCGAATCTGCTATTTTCCCGACTCCACTGCAAGTGGTCACCGGCACATTGGAACTGGTAAAAGACGGCTCCTTATGGGAGCACATAGGCTCATCGCTAATGCGTGTTGGCGCCGGCTTTTTGTTAGCGGTTGTCGTTGCCATTCCACTTGGGCTATGGATGGGGCGCGTTGAAGGCGCATACATAACCCTCAACCCTATTTTCCAAATACTGCGCCCTATTTCCCCCATCGCCTGGATTCCGCTGGCGATTTTGTGGTTTGGCGTAGGCAACGCTTCGCCCATTTTTCTCATCTTTATCGCCTCAGTTTTTCCAATGATTGTGCAGACCGCTGCTGGCGTGCACACCATTGAGCAGCGCTACCTCAGGGCGGCGGAGAACTTTGGTGTTTCGCGCTATAAACTCTTTACCCAAGTCATCATTCCGGCGGTTTTACCAGAGATGATCGTCGGCATGCGCATTTCGCTCGGCGTTGCCTGGCTCGTAGTCGTTGCCGCCGAAATGATCGCGCTGCGTTCAGGCCTGGGCTACTTAATTATGGATTCACGCAATGCCGGCAACCGCTATGACCTCGTCATCGCCGGCATGATTATCATCGGTATCATTGGACTGTTATTGGACGGCTTAATGCGACTTCTGGAAGGGCTTAAATCAGTAAGGTGGCGTTATGGTCGATAAGATTGTTATCAAAGATATCAAAAAGAGTTTTGTCTCTGGTAAAGAAACTCTCGCAGTGGTTGGCGGACTTAGCCTAACCGTTGGCGAAGGCGAGTTTGTCGCTATAGTCGGGCCATCGGGCTGCGGCAAATCAACACTGATGAAAATCATCGCAGGCTTCGAACAGCCCGATTCAGGCCATGTTGCAGTTGATGGCGTGTTGCGCAAAGGCCCCAATGCCAACGGCATAGTTATTTCCCAACATGGGTCAGTGTTTCCCTGGCTGAACGTGCAACAAAATCTAATGTTTGGCCTCAACGGCAACGAGCACGGCGACAAAGCCGCACTCGCTGATCACTATGCAGCGATGGTCGGGCTGAAAGGCTTCGAGCAAAATTATCCCCATGAACTTTCGGGCGGGATGTTGAAGCGTGTGGAAATTGCGCGCGCATTAGTGGTGAAGCCAGAAATTTTGTACATGGATGAACCCTTCTCCGCATTGGATGCATTAATGAATTTACGCATGCGTACAGAGTTGTTGCGTATTTTGGAGGAAGAGCGCCACACGGTATTGCTGATTACGCACGATGTTGAAGAAGCCATCCATTTGGCCGATCGGATTATTGTGCTTTCACCGCGCCCAGCCAGTATTCAGGCTGTGTTTGAAGTTCCATTCAAACATCCACGCAAATTATCAACTCCCGAAGCACAAACTTTGAAGGATGATATTTTGCGCGAGCTTGGAATTTAATCCACAGAAATTTAATCTAGTTGAAACGCCGTTTACTTTTGTATTTACATCGGACCAAACAGCAAATTCATGATTTTGGCTAACAAAATGAAAACGGCGGTCTACCGGCCCGGAAATGAAAACATAGACGGAAACGAAAAGATAGATTGTATAATTGAACGACCCAATTTCGGCGCGGGTTTCTTCGAGATTAGTGCACTAAAAATAATTAGTACACTACGCTTGGCGTTAGCGGCTTCGCCAAGTATATGGAGCCATTACGCGCACCCTACGCTCAGAGCCAACAGAGCCCAACCGGCTTTCGTTATGATTTAGCCAACTTTGACTAAATTTGATTTCCGTGACGTTGCCTGACGGAAACCCGATCGATTTACTAAGTCTATGCAAGGCTCTGAGCGTGGCATCAAGTGCCGCTAAAACGTGCGACTCAGCCCGCCCGAAAGAGGAAAGCCCAAGTTCAGCCAAGCTGAATTGTAACGGACGCAGATCTCGCCGACGCAACGCCAAATAGTGAAGCAGATTGCGCGCACTGGCTTGATGGCTAGGGTGAACTTTGGCAAGACGCGCAGCACCTCTAACCTCTTCGGAAATCATATCCGCGCGAATAGCGCTTAGCTCTTTGAAGAGTCGCTGAATATCTAAAAATTTTGAAGAATCATGAACATCAATATTTTTTTGCATGATGAAACACCCTCTTAACGAGCCGAAGGAAGATCGACTCCATATGAGGATGCGCTAACAATATTAATTGAATCTGTTCGTTATGCCACACAAAATTAAATTAAAAATTGCTGCTGCACATCTGAATCATGCAAATGTAATTTATTAAATGCTTCCTAATTAAATGCTTCCTAATTGTTGATGCAAGCCATAAGTCATTAAACTTAAAAAAACCACCAACCCTAAATACAGCAACCCATAATTAATACGATCATTAATCGATGCTTTGTAATAGTGTTCACCTGCGGCGATTTGTTCTGCGCTCGGCCATAGCGCTTGTTTGATTTGGGGATATGCGAGTACGGCAATTAAAATCAACATCGGGCTGGGACTGTAAATAAACAACCCAATCAAAATGGGCACTCCAAGGAGCCATACCTTCGGGGAAATAATGGCCGTAATGCGGCCACCATCAAGCGGGGAAACGGGAATCAAATTAAATAAATTGAGCATAAAGCCAGAGTAGGCCAACGCCATTAATAAGTGGCTACTTTGTTCTCTCGCAACAAAATAAACCGCAAGCGCCGCAGCAGAGCCGGCAATTGGGCCGGCAAAACCAATGTAAGCTTCTGTCTCAACATCCATTGGCGTTTCTTTCAGCTGAATCCACGCGCCTACAAAGGGAATAAACGTAGGGGCACCCACATCCAAACCGCGTTGGCGTGCAGCTACGTAATGGCCCAACTCATGAAATAACAACAGCAATACAAAACCGACCGCATAGGGCCAACCAAAAATCCAGGAGTACACAACCATAGAAATAATCATTGACCCGCAGGTCAACAACAACTTCCCAAATTTACCTGCGGTCAACAATGCCAATAGCAACTTCATAATGATTCACTTTAAAAAATTGCTATTCATTAATCTTGAGATTTTTTCCCCAGGAATTTTTTTACATAAGCACCAACTGCGACCACACCGACAATAATAATTTTTTTCAATACCAGCAACATACCGAAAAGTTTTGCAAACAACCCCAATTTCGCGGCAATACCGCCGGCAACCAAAGCGGCTAAACCGTATTCTGCAACGTGATCTGTTTTACTATCAAAATCACCGTATTGATTGCCAGCAGTAAATTCTGTAGCGGCCAATACGGCTGGCATTTCGGATTTTATTTGATTTATTTGCTCCATGCTGGCGATAGCATTGAGCACCAAAACACCTTTGCGACCCAACACTCTAATGTTGTAATTTAATGAGTTGGGGCCTTTCGTTACTGCATATTCTTTTGCCCAATACATTTTCCGAGTTTGCTTGTCATAACGTGGCGGCTCTGCCCAACCCACTAGCAACATAGAACCATAACCTTGTTTGATGCGTTCTGCATTATTTTCCTCGCTTTCTTTTTTCATGTCGGCGAGAAGCTTATCGTAATTGATTTCATCAGCATCAGTATCTTTCACATAACCATCTTCGTCATAAGAAATTACCACACCCCAACCATCCTCACCCAGCGGACTGGTGTTAGCAGGCAGAACCATACCGAGAGTTTTGTTGCCAGGAGGATTACCCCAAGCTTCAACCAATAATCGTTCTGCATCTTCTGGTGAAATGTAGCGAAATTTCTCTGACAAATTAAGTGTCGCTACACCACCCGGTAAATTAATTTTGCCATTCTGAAAATGCAAGGATGCTAAAAAATCTGCACCGCTTTGCGTGGCCGCAGGTTTATCAGCAGTTGTTTGATCAGCTTGCGAATCTGTGCTTGGTGCTGGGTCGGTAGGTAATGCTTGAACTGAGGTATTGAACGTACAAAGTAGGGTTATTATGAAGAGGATATTTTTAAGCATGTGACATTCCCTTTAATATTTTTTGACAGTAGTGTTAGTTAATCTGGCGCCGCAATCAACGCAATTTACTTTTTATCATTTACTTGAGATAAAAGCAATTTAAAACCTTGTCTGCAAACCTATGCTTACAAACCTAAATCGCTCAACCCGGGATGGGCTTCTGGCCTACCCCCTAAAGGCCAATGAAATTTTCGCTCACTTTCGTTGCGCATTATCAATTCACAGCTGAAGTATGTACACAAATGCCAGGCATGGATTTATAACCGGGCAACGCCTCTATACACGTAAACCATTTCTCAATGGCAGGATAAAGACTGATATCAACATGACCTTCATTCGCAAGCGCGAGGTAAGGGTAAAGCGCAAGATCCGCAATGGTGATTTGCGTTGTTACCAACCACTCATGCTCACTTAGATGGGTGTTTAACACATTCAATAAGTGCGCAGTAATTTTTGTTGCATCATCGACATTAATATCGCGCCCAAATTTATGATGCAAGCGCAGTGCATTAGGGCCGCGGGTTATTTCGTTAGCGGCGACAGAAAACCATGCGGTGATTTGTGTGAGCGCAAGCGTGTTATCAATCGGAAACCACTGCGATCCACCATAAGTTCGCGCGAGATAAACTAAAATCGCCTGACTATCGCGAATAACGATTTCGCCATCGATTAACACCGGCACTTGCCCAAACGAATTCAATGCCAAAAAATCAGCGGATTTATGTTCGCGCTCGCTGCCATTTATCATGTGGCTTTTATATTCCAGCTTTAAGAAGGATAACAGCAAACGGATTTTGTGGCAGTTACCGGACAACGCAAATTCATAAAGTGTAATCATAATTTACTCCTTGAAAAGTTATAAATCTAAAACAAGGCTTTCACTTTTAGCGCGCGACACACAAATACATATCATGCCCTCGGCACGGTCTTTATCACTCAACACATGATCGCGATGCTCAGCTTCGCCTTCAAGAATTTTTACTGCGCAAGTGCCGCAATCGCCAACACAGCAATCAAAAGCAACGGTTATACCCGCATCGCGCATCGCCGCTAATATAGGTTGATCTGGTGCAACTCGAATTAATTTATTGGAGCGCGCCAGCTCCACAATCACTGGCTTATCTTGCACATCTTTTACTACGCCAAACTGTTCGCTTTGAATGCGATCTTTGGTTATACCTAGCAATGTTGCAAAATTATAAACTTCATCTATTAATTTCTGCGGCCCACACACATAAAATAGTGCGTTACCTGACGCATCAGAAAGTAAATGCATTATGTTCATCCGTTTATTTTCATTCGCAGGATACGCAACATAATTATTTGCATACTCACGCGATAAGTGATCGCTAAACGCCATTTCTTTTAAACTTCGACCGGCATAATGTAATTGAAAACGACGACCACGTGCAGCCAGTACTTGTGCCATAGGCTTTATAGGTGTAATGCCAATGCCAGCCGCAATCAAAATTGCGGGGCTGGTATCTGCATGTAATTCAAAATGGTTATCGGGTAATGCGCAATTGAGCTGCAAACCTAAAAAATAATTATCGTGTATTGCCTTGGAACCTCCGCGACCACTTTCTTCGCACAACACTGCAATTTCATACATATCGCGACGCGCAGGGTTAGAACAAACAGAATATTGCCGCAGTTCGGTTTTCCCATTATTCATTAACACTGGAATTGATAAATGCGCACCAGCAGTAATCAAGGGCAAATCGTGTCCTTCAGGATCACGCAATTCATAAGCACGAATACGCGGCGTGAGCTGGCGAACCGCACTAATAACTAAAGCGAGGTTTGAGTCATCACGCCTAACTGAAAACCCAGGTGTTGTGTAGGGCATGGAGTTAATTAACCCGCCACAGGATAATCGGTGTAACCCGCGGCACCTGCTGAATAGTGAGTATTTTGATCCGACTCAGCCAGCGGCAAATTTTCTTGCATGCGCAAAATTAAATCCGGGTTGCCAATAAAAGGTCGGCCAAAAGCGACAAGATCAGCCTGCCCTGCTTTCAATATTGCTTCAGCACTTTGCGCATTGAATCCGCCTGATGCGATAAATAAACCTTTAAATGTAGCGCGTAATTTTGCCTTAATTTGTGCAGGCACTTCGGGTGCACCCATGGCTGAATGATCTACTAAATGCAGATACACAAGACCAATTTCAGAAAGCTCTTGCGCGAGGCTAAGATATTGCCCCTCTACACCCTCGAACGCCCCGGTGCTGTTAAATACACCATAGGGTGATAGGCGAATGCCGACGTGGTCAGCACCAATTGCAGCGACGCAAGCGCGTGCAACGTCGAGAGTTAAACGATTGCGAGCAGCGGGGCTACCACCATAACCATCGCTGCGAGTATTAACATTAGCATTCAAAAATTGCTCAAGTAAATAACCATTCGCGGCATGAAGCTCTATTCCATCGAACCCCGCTTTAATTGCCAGCTTGGCCGCATTTGCATACTCGGCGACAACATTTTTCAGTTCAATTTCACTAAGCACATGTGGCTTAGCGTGCGGCTGCTTACCCAGGCTGTCCGTGTACATTTCACCCGGACAAATTTCAGCTGTTGGGCCAACCACACGTGCACCAGCCGGCAAATTAGCGCTCGCAGAAACACGGCCTGTGTGCATCAATTGAAGAAATATTTTTGCTCCCTCGCGATGCACAGCTTGAGTAACAAGTTGCCAACCCTCAGCTTGCGCGTTATTAAATAAGCCAGGAATTCGCGCATAGCCCAAGCCATCCACAGAGGGTGATGTACCTTCGGTAATAATTAACCCCGCACTCGCGCGCTGGCCATAATATTCAGCCATTAACGCATTAGGTGTATTGCTATCAACTGCACGACAACGAGTCATCGGTGCCATTACGATACGATTTTGTAATTTAAGACGAGGGTATTCGAGCGGATTAAATAACATAGCAGCTTCTCTAGTTGGGATCGCAACTAGACAGATGGGGACGAATTTACCAAATTAAAAGGGCTGCACCATAAGGTTTAAAACGTCCTTTGCTAAAATGATCATCCCTAAACGAACATCCTTAAACGAGCATCATTAAACGACCAAGGGATCACCTTGGCCGCTCACATTTCTCTACCGGCTAGCGGGTATAAAGACCCGTTATTTCAACCTTTTGAATGATGGCATTGGCAAATTGCGTTTCAAATTCACTGCGTTCGTACGGGCGAGTAGTACTAACAGCGATTTTCGCTGTGTTTAACGCGTAAAGTGCAAAAAAGTAATGATGTGTACCGGTACCTGGGGGCGGGCATGGGCCTTCATAATTTACCCCTTCAACACTCCCCAGTGGCATAGTGCGCAGGGACGCATCTTCGGCTATTTGACGCACATCCGCGGGAATATGATAAACATTCCAGTGAACATAGGGGTGACCTACGATGGCAATAGCGTCAAGATCTTCAACAATAAGGGCAAAGCTCTGAATCTCTGCCGACGTTATTTCCCATTGCAACTGAGGGCTGATTTTGGAACCATCACACGTATATTTAACAGGGATGACTTCACCCGACGTAAAACTGTTTGATGTGAGCGTGAAGGGAATACTGCTCGCTGATGAGCTGCTCGTGCTTGTCATGCTTGATGCATCAGATAAACTTGAACTACTTGAACTAGAAGAGCTAACGGAAGATACAGTTGCAGAAGACGAAGGGCTGCTGGCCGGCACTGGTGGGCTGCTAGTTTTATGGGCACCGCCACCGCCACATCCAACCAAAAAAGTCATAAGTACAATTGAAAGAAAATGATATCTCATAGAGCAAGCCTTGAAAGAAAGATTCGGGGCTTGCAACTTATCCTTAGCTAAACTTTAAGAAGTCCTCTTCGATAAAAGATGACTTGAGAAGAATGCGCTTAATCATTTTAATGGGCAGCTAGCAATAAGGAGTTAACCCTATATTGATTCGGCGAAACGCCCAGACTTTCTATAAAAAACTCGGCCGCAAGCGACCGAGTTTTTAGAAGAGCCCCAGCTGCTTACTGTTTTCTTCACCTTTGTTCATAACGTCAAGTTGGTTTT
>JANYIO010000146.1 GCA_025362015.1 Gammaproteobacteria bacterium
CTGCCCCAGGACTATAAGGTGGCGCTGTTACAGTGACGGTAATGATCTGCGCATGGAGTGTGCAGCTAAATACGAGCGTGCACAAAAACGATAAATAACAAAACAGTTGTTTCATGGTAGTTCCTCTAGGTCCGTTGAATAATTGTAAAAAGCGATCGGTGGATATTCGATGTACCCAACAGGCGTGATGCTACCACCCTCGACTCATGCCGCAGTAGACGACATTGACCTTTTTAGCAAGCTTTCATCAATAAAAAGTGAAATTGGCGCGTAAACATATATTTTGTTAATGCGCCGCAGAGGAAAACACTGAATATACAAAATACAAAAAAACAGATTTATATTTTATTCATGCTTTAGGCGACAAAACTTAATTCTACAAATTCTGCAACGCCTGCGTTAACTGCTGCTCCAGTTCACTTTTAATGTGTAAATAATGGATTAATTGTACGCCTGCTTGTGGTGCTATTGCCTCGCGACAAAGTGATAAATCAAGATCGGTTATATAACAAGGATAGGTTTCGCCATGCTGGCGAAAGGTGAGTATGTAACCTGCTACAGCGGTAAATAATTCTGCGCCGAATTCTAATTCAGAAAATTCTTTACCTTCACAAAAAATGGTAAAACTTAAGAGGCTGTTACCGGCTTGAGGATTTTCTGCCGGCTCTGCTACAACACAAATATTAATAAATTGTAATTGGCTGATGTCCTGCCCGATAGTGCGTAATTCAAGATGCATATTTTTTTGTTTTTCGTCACCTAACAATTCATAAATTGTAATATTTTGCAGTAAATTGGCACTGGTAAATTCTGGGAAAAGCTCATTTTCCAGCATTTGTCGTTCAACTGCAGAACGAATAAAACGACATAGTGGGCGCAACAAAGTTTGCGCATTATATAAAGTAAAAGCTTTAGTAAACAGAGCGCCTTTGTAATCGACAATGCTGACTTCAGCGAGCAAGCCATCAATTTTATAGAAGACGTAAATACCCGGGGTTTTTACTACCTCACAAAATAAACGCAGCGGTTTATTACTCAGTGCAAAGGAATCTACCACTATGGGGCTGTATTCAATTTGTGGTGAACTTAGTTTTTCTAATAATTTTTCATGGGTTTTAAAGCGAAATATTTGTGGCTGCTGCTGAATAAATTGTAACATTAGATATTCGTCAGCCATTTCAAATAAAAACCGTGTGTTGCGCAAACGGGTACCAGAATAAAAGCAGCTAATGATCGCGCGCCATAAATCCATAACGCGTTGCTCTATGGTGCTGCCTTGCCCCAGGCTAAAACAACGAATCGTTAATTCTGGCAATACGGAATATTTAAGTGGAGGGACTAAACGCAAATAATATAACAAGCCATTTACCAAGGCATCACTGGAAAAATGCCGACAAACAATTTCACCCCAGGTATTACTTTGTACAATGTCCACACTCATAACTAAATTTTCTTTTAAACCGCTATAGCCAAAAGCATCGCGTTGGCTACTGAGCATTTGCATACCTTTTTTATGTAATTCAGCTTGGGGTTCAATACCAATATTAAACAATAACATAATGCTATTTGGCTGAGCATTTTTGGTAAAGCATTCATGGCTCGGTTGTAGTACGGGTGTTGGCAGCCAGTTTTGTAAAGTTTGTAACAGTTGTTGGCGCTGAGAACTTTGCAATACAAAAACTTTGCTCAGGATATCCAGCTTAGTCGTCACCGATTGGTTGCCTATCGATAAAATTCCATTTGCATAACACCACAATAATGCTTCAATAAAATTTCGTGATCGTTTGATCGGCTCTGCGGTTTGATTGCGCAAATTTAAATCTTGCTGACTGCCACGGTAGACTTGCCATACGGGCACATCTGCTTCAACCGTTTGCACAAAGCAAAGTGCAGGCTCACTTAAATCTTGTGAGATATTAGGATTTATCCAATCGATTTTTCCTGCTTTTCGTTCAAAAGCAGCGTGTAATTTTCGCCCAAGAATTAGCAATTCATTGCTAGTAATAGCAGCGGCACTTGAAGTGGTTTTATTCATCTCCATCAGCAAACGATAAGCATGGTCTAATTCATGCGCTAATAAATTTCGCTCTTTTAAAACATGTGGCGATTTCCAATAAGCGCGATTGTCTAGCATAGTCAGCAATGAATGCTGCCAACCCCAGGCATTAACCATTTTCTCTAGCAATAAACGTTGCCAGGATTTGGCTGGAGCACGGCTAACTTTGGAGATATTTTTACCTGCTTTAAAATAAAAACATCGGCGCACTAATTCTAAACGTGCAGTTTGATTTTTCGCATTGAGATATTTTTCCAAACGTTGGTAGATGAGCACATAGGCATCCAAATCATTTGCCTGCTCCTTTACATTAAAAGTAGCCGCGTATACTTTACGTTTTAAATCGAGCGAGAGTGGTTCATTAAATTTTTCGTTAGCATAAGCCTCTAATAGCAGTAATTTAAGAACGGATTTATATGGCGAATCAATGCCTTTATACAGCTGCCAAACACCTGCACCAATATATTCGTTTGTGGGAATGACAGGTACACCACCAAAATCAATGACATCTGTAGTGCGCAAAAAACGTTTGCCTAACAAATTACTCGTGTACTCGGCATAGTGATGTTCTTGTTCCGCAGGTACAAACCACCACAAAGGTAATTTTCCAGCGAGCCATACCGCGGTACGATAAAATTCATCCAGCAGTAAAAAATGTTGCGCACTACCACTGGCTTCACTACTTAATACCGCTTGCCGGCCCCGGCAAAATTGTTGCGCATCCATCAAGAAAAAATGTGTTTCTATATGAATAATATCTCCCGCCCAGAGCGATAAACTATTACATTTATGCTGCAACTCTGCCAGTGCAGCCGCATTGATCTCACTTTTGTGACACACCCATACATCTATATCACTTATTTCAGAGTGCGCAATAGTACCCAAGCTACCCATAATAAACAGCGCATCAATTGCATTATGTTTATCCATCAAATCATGCTGATAGGTAAAACTTCGCGCCATAATTTTGGCCGTGCGAATATCATCTTTAGACGGTGAATAACCATGTACGCCAGCAGGTGTTTGATGGCCGGTATAACCCGGCAACATAGGGTGGCTAACGTGAAAGAGTAAAGGTAAAAGCTTGAGGAATTGTTGTTGTCGTTCGGAAAAAGCAGCGAGGGTTCGCGCATAACGCTCTTGATTGAGCTCCAAAAAACGCTGTTTAATCTGCGTAAGTTGTTTGCGATCTATACCGTCATTAAACTGTTCTGAATTATCGCTTAAGTGCATCATATTATTTTCTTACTTGATTGTTTCAGTAATCTAAAATAACTACACCTTACATAGTTTTTTTTTCATTTTTTTTTAAGCGGAACTGATTAATTTGCTCGGCTAAGGTACTGTACAATAGCTCCGGATTGATTGGTTTTGATAAATAAGCATTCATACCTGCCGCCAAACAATGCTCGCGATCACCACGCATAGCTTGCGCCGTCAGGGCAATAATGGGGATATCCCGCTTGCAACTTTCTTTGCCTTTACGAATTTCATAAGTCGCAGCTATGCCATCCATTTCTGGCATTTCTAAATCCATTAACACCACATCAAAAAATTCACCGCTATTATTTAACGCATTGAGCGCCTCAAGACCATTATTGGCAATCACCGATTGAATACCTTTTTTCTTGAGCACACCACGAACAACTTGCTGATTCACAACATTATCTTCAACAACTAAAACGCGCAAATTGCGTAAAATTTCATCCTGATCCGCAACATTTCCTAATAAAACACTAATATCTTGTAAATATTTTTCTTTACTAATGACATCATTAACGGCTTCAAACAAACGCGCTTCACTGATTGGCTTATTTAAAAATTCATCCACGTACATTGTTATATTGTCTGCGTGCGATATTTCATCGCGATGATAAGCCGAAACCATAATCACATGAGGCGTATAGCTCAATGCCTGATTAGCTTTAATAACAACTGCCGCCTCAATACCGTTCATTGCGGGCATGCGATAATCCATTAACACAAAATGGAATGGCTTGCCCTCGGCATTAGCAGTATTAATTTTGTCTAACGCTTGCTCGGCATCTTCTGCGGTATCCACTGCCATGGTAATGTTTTTAGCGGTACTTGCGATAACGGTACGAGCAATAACATTATCATCGACAATTAGCGCCCGAATATTTTTTAATTCGCGTGAGTACTGATGCAATTTTCGCGCACCAAGGTGGCTATTATCAAACCGCGCCGTGAAAATTACACTGCATCCTTTACTTATTTCGCTTTCTACTTTGATAGAGCCACTCATTAATGACGCAAGATGGCTGCAAATACCTAAGCCAAAACCACCTCGCTCTTCATCGCTAATGCGCACGTGTTTGAGCAAGCTTTCGTTAACAGTCGACAAGCGATCGGCACTCATACCAGCGCCGAAATCTGTCACGCTAAATTCAAGCTGTACATGTCTTACATTCGCCTCTAACAATTTGACGCCAACAATAACTTCGCTGGTGTCTGAATACTGTATAGCGTTGCTAATTAAGTGCCCAATAATTTGGCTCAAGCGCACGGCATCACCGCGTAAAAATCTGGGTACTGCTGAATCTATATCGTAAATAATTCGAACTGTTTTTTGGTTTGCGCTAATTTCAAATAAACGTGATATTTTTTCAAACAGCTGATCTAAATCAAAATTTGCTTGCTCGAGAATTATTTTCCCTGTTTCAATTTTTGAAAAATCCAGCACCTCATTAATAATATGTAAGAGCGAATCAGAGGCGGAATTTAAACTGCTGAGATAACTCTTTTGCTGCTCATCGAGATTGGTGTCTTTAAATAAATAGCCAAGCCCAATAATGGCATTCATCGGTGTGCGAATCTCCTGGCTCATGCGCGCCAAAAATTCACTTTTGGTTTTATTCGCCATGTCTGCTTGTGTTTTTGCTGCCAACAATTCTTCATGCGCATTAATAAAACCACTAATATCCGTATTCAATCCTACACAGCGCGTGGGACAACCATTATTATCTGGCTCACAAAATTTCGTTTTTGATTGAATCCACATCACCTTGCCACTTTGATGCTGCATTCTAAATTGCAAATTGACATGCGTTTCGCGTTTTTCAATCGCCGACTGATAGCGATCCATCACCATTTTTGCATCATCAGCGTGGAGAAAATATTCTTTCAGTGCCGTTAAATTACCGGGTAAGTCTTCGTAGTGATAACCCAACATGCGTAAATAGTTGCGGCTAAAATAAACTTTCCCCGTAATAATATTCCAATCCCACAAACCATCACTGGATGCTTCAATGGCATAATTAAAGCGAGTATCGCGATCACTGAGCTGGCGCACCAACTGTTGCCGGTCGTGCATGGTAAACAATGCGTTTACGATAAAAGTCAGCCGCTCTATATCGCGGGTATACCAACCCCTGGGATTGTCGCGATGCAAAACGATAAAGCCTTCAAGTAAGTTGTAACGTACTACTGGCACTATTAGTGAGCTAAAAATATTAACGGCACGCAGCGGCGCTGTAATCTGACTCACTTCTGGATCCGCCGCTAACAACGCAACGGGATCGCCCGCCTGAAGCGATGCCGCAACAGGCAAATCAGAAAGCCAAATTCCGCTTAACCATTCTGCTTCATACATAGCCTTATTGGTTTCAGACTGCCAGTGGCCCAAACATTCATAATCTTTTGACTTATCTTGTTTTGCTGCCATTGCTTTATTCGGTGGTGGCGCATTAATTCGCCAAAGACTGCAATCAACAAGCTCAAACAGCTGCCCCAGACGCGCTAACGCACTCGAAATACTACTTTTATCCGGCTCTAACAAGAGATATTGGCCAAACGAAATCAGCCATGAATTTTTTATCAAGCCGGGCTGGGGTGACCTGGATTCAGTTTTGCGAGGTATTTTTGTTTGGCGCAGCTGGCCTTGCAAGCGCGTTACGTCTTGTTCAAGTTGCTGGATTTTCTGTTCCAGAGCCTCCTTGGTCTGAATACTCAGATCGTGCTTTTTGCTCATAATGGTTATCAGTTTTGGTAGCCGAAAAAGCAATTTGTTTATTAGAGAAAATCAAATAAATACTGTCCAGCTTTTATGTTAGCTCACCCTGAAGCCTTTACCAGCAAAAATAGACAGCAAATTAGAACCTTTAGAAATGCATAGTTACAACAACTGTTATGGAAGATTACAACAAGTAATGCGGAACATTAAAACAAGTGATACGAAAGCTTAGTGGCACGCATTGCTCAACAATAACGCCCAGTTGAACCCAACGTCTCCGACTGCAAAAAATGAGGGGTTAACAAGTGACTCCGAGTCATTACACAGCAAAGGCATCAGCGTTTTTGTGTTGATTACTGCGCCACCCGCGGCGACCAGTACTGCTTGTGCTGCTGCGGTATCCCATTCGCAGGTGGGCGCCAGGCGCGGGTAAAAATCGGCGCGGCCTTCGGCAATCCAACAAAATTTTAGTGAACTTCCAGCTGTTAAAATTTGTAATGGCACTGGCCAATATTGTGCGATTTCTTGCAGCAAAACAGCCGTTTCATCGCTGCCATGCCTGGCACTGGCGAGCACATCTAAACTTTGTTGTGCAGCAAAGCGCGCATTTAAATCGCGCGTTTTTAAATTGCTAATTTTTTTACCGCTGCGATATTTTTCTGCCTGTATTTTATGTTCAGATGAGATGTATTTATCAACACCAATATAGGTTTCATCGGTTGTAGGCACGTGCACCACGCCCAACACTGGCACACCATTTTGTACCAGCGCAATATTCACCGTAAACTCACCCGTTCGCCCAATAAATTCTTTGGTGCCATCCAGTGGATCAATCAACCAATAGGCTTGCCAGGTTTTACGCTCAACGAAATCCGGCAAGGTTGCTTCTTCGGAAATAATAGGAAGAGGTAATAAGCTTGCCAATGCCTGTACGATAATATGATGCGCTGCCATATCCGCTGCCGTTATCGGCGACTGATCACTTTTTATTTGCAGATTTATTTTTTCAGGTGCGTTATAAATAGCTAAAATTGCATCGCCAGCCGTGCGGGCAATGTCAATTAATTTTGCAATAATGTGTTGATCGATAATTATTTGATCGATAGCTATTTTACCTATAGTTATGTTATGAGTTATTGGCATAATTATTTTTAACCGTTATTTTACGATTCAGTTTTATTTCACAATTCAGTTTTATTTCACAATGATTGATTTAACCATTCACGCACTAAAAACAGTGCCGCAATTGTGCGCCCTTCAGATACATCATCACGCATACACAATTGCGCAAGATTCGTAAACGGTACTTCTTCTACTTCTATCGGCTCTGGCTCATCACCCTCTAAACGTTCGGGGTATAAATCCTGCGCGATAATAATGTTAATGCCATGTTCCATATAGGACGGCGATAAATGTACTTTCTTTAAAAAAGTCAGCTTGCGTGCGCCGTAACCTGTCTCTTCTTTTAATTCACGATTCGCCGCTTCCAATAGGCTTTCACCAACATCAACTGCACCCTTAGGGCAAGCCAGATGATAATCCTCTAGCCCGGCCGCATATTCCCGTATTAATAATAAGGTTTTATCATTTAACAACGGCACTATCAGCACCGCGCCTGGGCCACCACCACTACATAATTTTTCATACACACGCTCCGTGCCATTACTAAAGCGTAAATGCACTTCATCAGCACGGAATAAACGGCTACGCATCACCGTATGGCGCTTTAATATCTCTGGTTTTATCGGCATACTGGCCTCTACTGAATGCTGTGCCTACAATTCAATGCAGGTTGGAGATCAACGCTAAATGAACGCAATGATAAACTGATTCGCCATGCTAAACCGCATCCAATGCTGAATTCACTCAATGCAAAATATCACTCTATGCTAAATCTCACTCAATGATAGACGGGAACGCAATGATAGACTGGAATAAAATTGATACCGTGATGTTCGATATGGACGGCACTCTACTTGATCTCCATTTCGATAACTATTTTTGGCTTGAACACCTACCCAAACGTTACGCACAAATTCATCAGGTAGATTTTGCCACCGCGACGCAACGGCTTAAGGATCACATCAGCCAGTACGAAGGTACCTTACAATGGTATTGTCTGGAATTCTGGTCAGATGCACTCAAGGTGGATATTCGCAGCCTGAAAGCCGAAGTGAAACACAAAATTCAAATCAGGCCCCATGTTAAAGAATTTTTAACGCGCCTGCGTCAACATCACAAAAAATGTTTGTTAGTCACCAATGCGCATCCACAAAGTTTATCGCTCAAGCTTGAAGTTACCAAGATAGATCAATACCTGGATATTATTATTTCATCGCACGAGCTAAAACACCCCAAAGAAGCACAAGCATTTTGGCGTGAGCTGCAAGCACGCGAACACTTCGACCCGCAGCGAACTCTCTTTGTGGATGACACAGTACGGGTGCTGCGTTCGGCACAAGAGTTTGGTATTCAGCATTTGCTTGGCATTCACCAACCAGACAGCCAACAGCAACGGTTAATGACAGAGTTTCCTGCCATTCACCATTTCGATGAAATTATGCCGCCGGCACTTTAATTGACTATGCAAAAGCCCTACCTTGAAACAAAAGTGCGTCTCGACAAATGGCTGTGGGCTGCACGTTTTTTTAAAACGCGCAGCCTTGCTAAACAAGCGATTGAGGGCGGCAAAATTCATTGCGATGGCCAGCGGGTGAAACCGAGCAAAGAAATCAGTGTGGGTATTACACTTACCATTCGTCAGGATCTCGATGAAAAAATTATTCTGGTGCTTGCGCTGTCTGAGCAAAGACGTGGCGCTCCAGAGGCAGCCTTACTTTACAGCGAAACTGAAGCCAGTATTGCAGAACGCGAAAAACGCAGCGCCGAACGTAAAGCCGGGTTGGCTAGTTTTATTGTTAGCGACCATCGCCCCAATAAAAAAGAACGCCGCCAAATTCATCAATTTCAACGCATTAATTTATCCAACGATGATTAACTCTATTTAAATGTATAAATCATAGAAGACATTTTCATGAAAATTTTTATGGTATTTTTAATAACGCTCTTCAGTATGTTTACTCATGCTGAAGTTTACCGCTGGACCGACAAAGATGGCAAAACTCATTTCAGCGACAACAAACCTAAAATAGCGGCAGAAGATATTACTGCAGCGGTAAAAAAACAAAATATCGATTCCAGCACGCAAGAGCACCAAAAGCTGGAAAGTATTTTCCGTAAAGAAAATGATTCTGATCGTGAATTTAAACAACAACAGGCCCAACAATCACCAGAACAATTGCAAGCCTGCACTGCATCCAAAAATCACCTATCCCGTATAGATGGGCGCGTACAATTTATGGATAAAAAAGGTGGCCTGGTAAATGTTAGCGAAGAAGAACGTAAACGTCGCGTGATAGAATTGCGCAAGCAAATTCAAAGAAACTGCCCTGAATAAATCCATACTGTGCAACACAGACTTAATCACATTTTTCCATTACTACATACACAGAAAAATTATTATGCCCAACAATGATTTATTACACCGTTTTATATTTGATGACGCCGACATTCGCGGCGAACTGGTTACCCTTGGCAGCAGCTACCGCGACGTACTCAGCCACAACAATCACCCACCCGCCGTTCAAAGATTACTCGGCGAATTTCTCGCTGCTATTGGTTTACTGTCAAGCACACTTAAGTTTGATGGCATGATCATTTTGCAAGCCCGTGGCGACGGCCCAATTGCCACGATCATGGCAGAGTGCACCCATCACAACAGTGTGCGCGGCATTGTGCGCATGAATGAAGATATTATGTTAAGCGAAGAACTTGCCCTTAACGGCAATCTGCAACAATTGCTGGGCAAAGGTATACTGTTCATCACCATCGAGCCTAAGCGCACCGAAAACTTTGACGGAAAATTAGAACGCTATCAAGGCATAGTGCCGATGGAGTCTGAAAATCTCGCCGGTTGTCTTGAACATTATTTTTACCAATCCGAACAACTTGCTACTCGCTTATGGTTTACCGCCAACGCAGAAAATGCGAGCGGTTTATTAGTCCAAGCATTACCTGAACAACTTATAAAGAATTCAGAAGAAAATGAAAAGTATTGGGAAACCGTGGTTGCCCTTGCCGAAACAATTACTCCGGAAGAATTGCTAACGCTAGATCATCCAACCATTTTGCATCGCTTATTTAACGAACAAAATGTAACGACTTTTGACCCACGCCGTTTACATTTTGCCTGTAGCTGCACACGGGAACGCTGTAGCGCAGCCTTGTTAACCATCGGCACAGCTGAAGTAGAGCAAGTACTTATTGAAAAAGGTAGCATTGAAATTGATTGCCAATTTTGCAATCAGCATTATCACTTTGATGCGGTAGAGGTTAGGAAGTTGTTGGGTGGAAATGTACTACATTAGTTTTCACTTGACGCTAAAATTTTGGCTAATTATTAGATAAGACATTTTATTTATGGACATTTATATCGGTATAGATCTTGGCACCTCGAATTCAGCAATCGCTTGTTTTGATGGTAGCAGTCTTGAACTTATTCCTAATAGCCGCGGTGAAACTACCACGCCTTCCGTGGTACGCATTACCGAAAATGGTGTGATAGTCGGCGCAAAAGCACAAAATTTTTTATACAAAGACCCACATCATACGCATAAAGAATTTAAGCGCTTAATGGGCACCAGCTCTAAAACTAGAGTTGATAGTTTTGGTAGTCAATACAGCCCAGAACAGCTCGCCGCTGAAGTATTAAAATCTTTACGTAATGATGCACTTAAATTTCGCGATCTGTTGCCCGAAGTTGCAGTCATCACTGTTCCCGCATTATTTGAATTGCCGCAAAGTAATGCCACTGCTGAAGCTGGCC
>JANYIO010000149.1 GCA_025362015.1 Gammaproteobacteria bacterium
ATTGAACACACGAGTCACTTCAGCACGATTGCATATATCAACTTGCTCGAAATAGTAGCGCTCGTTTTCACTTACCGAGTCAAGGGACTCAAGGTTACCGGCATAGGTAAGCTTATCCAGATTGATAGCAATATTTTGCGTATTATTGATGATATGGCGAACCACCGCAGACCCTATAAAACCTGCCCCACCTGTTACTAAAATTTTCATATGATTAATCACGCGCCACTTTAAACATAGATGGAATCATTTAGGGAAAATAGCAGTACCCCCAAAAAAAAGTGGCGCAACTATAACACTTAACCACTTTATTGGGAATTCAGGATCTTTTAGTTTAATGAAAAGACGAACTTTTAAATGGACTGGTACCCGCCTACAAAAGCAGATACCGCTACAAATCTGTACAAATATATTCTACTTTAAACACCAAATACGCAGCTGCATGAGTTAAAATGCGCAAACACAAATGGAGGAAAGCTCCCTCTACGAAGGATCTACCAGCTAGGTAAAGCTTATGCTCCCATCACTTTTTGAATCATCGCGCGCCACAAAACGTTTATTTTCTTTATGCTTTGATACCTTGGCTATTCTTTGTGCTTTTTATTTTGCAAGCTGTATGAGGCTTGGCACATTGACTCCACCGCTTGGATTCAATGAACTGCTGATGATAAGTAATACCGCAGCACTCAGTATTATTATTTTTATTCGCATGGGCATGTACCGCGCCATTTTACGCTATATGTCCACTCAAGCGATGATAACAGTAGTGATATGCGTATGTGCATCAGGTCTAATACTCACAGCCGCAAGTTTTTTCACTCACTCACTTACCCCGCGCTCAGTACCTTTTATCTACACATTGTTGTTACTTATTTTTATAGGCACTCCTAGGCTACTAGTCCGCAGTATAGTATTAATGCTGGACAATCAAACTTACGAAGATAAAGAAACCGTTGTGATTTACGGTGCCGGCCATACAGGGCATCAACTCGCCTTAGCCTTGAACTCCAGCAATTATAGGGTGGTTGCTTTTATTGACGACAACCGACGCTTACATGGAACCACTATAGCGGGAATAAGAATTTACTCTCCATCAAAAATAAGCAGTCTAAAAATAGAAAAGAAAATATCTAAAGTATTACTCGCTCTGGGGAATGCTAGCCACTCTCGCAGAGCAAGTATTATTAAACTGCTTGAGCCTTTCGCCATATCCGTTCAAACGGTACCAGCGGTTGCAGATATATTGAGCGGAAAAACTCGAATAGAACAAATTCGCGATGTAGAAATAGAAGACTTATTAGGCCGTGACACTGTGCAAGCAAACCCGGCATTACTACATGCTTGTATCACGAATAAAGTGGTGATGATTACTGGTGCCGGAGGCTCAATTGGCAGCGAACTGTGTCGGCAAATAATTCAGCAAAGACCTAAAGCAGTCATTCTTTTCGAATTGAATGAATATAACCTTTACGCAATTGAAAAAGAATTACAGATTGAACTTTCAAAAAATGGAAATTCACATATCGAATTATTTAGCTTGTTAGGTTCCGTACAAAATCAGGAACGCCTAACCAGCATTATGATTACCTTTGGCGTGCAAACCGTATATCACGCAGCAGCCTATAAGCATGTCCCTTTAGTAGAAAACAATATTGTTGAGGGTGTCAAAAATAACGTCTTCGGTACCTTGAGCTGCGCAGAAGCAGCCATTAAGGCCAATGTTGAATCCTTCGTTTTAATCTCTACTGACAAAGCCGTTCGCCCAACGAATATTATGGGCGCATCTAAACGTATGGCCGAATTAGTATTGCAGGGGTTGGCTCAACGCCAAAACAAAACACGTTTTACTATGGTGCGCTTTGGCAACGTACTGGGCTCATCTGGTTCAGTGGTTCCTCTCTTTCGCCAACAAATAAAAGAAGGAGGCCCCATCACAGTAACGCATCCCGAGATTATTCGTTATTTTATGACCATTCCAGAAGCTGCCGAATTAGTGATTCAAGCAGGCTCAATGGGCAAAGGTGGCGATGTTTTCGTATTGGATATGGGTGAACCGGTAAAAATTGTGGATCTTGCAAAACGCATGATCCATTTATCAGGCTTAGAAATTAAAGATGAAATTCATCCAGATGGCGACATGGAAATTCAATACACAGGTTTGCGACCCGGTGAAAAATTATTTGAAGAGCTCCTCATTGGCGACAATGTAACGGGCACAGAACATAGCCGTATATTGTGCGCAGAAGAATTTTGTTTAAATTGGCCCGATACAGATTTACTTATCGCGGAGATCAAGCGCGCCTGTGATAGTTATAAATGTGATCTATTAAAAGAACTATTGTTGGCAGCGCCTACAGGCTATAGCTCAACTGAACAACTAGGTGATGCGGTTTGGGTAAAAAAAAATGGTACGAATAAGTTGTGCTTAGTGTGAACTCGCTTCAAATGATGTGAAAAAAGAACATGTTACAACGTATCAATAAATGTCTATTTAGCAAACGATCTTGCAAGGATTATTAAACACTCAGATACCAAGAACTAATTAGCTCTATATAATTTTTGTTTGGTACTACAACAGTCTATCGCCAACAGGAAAGTGATATGGGGTTTCAATTTTTAAGGCATGAAATTCGCGAACAAAAAATGCTCTCCTGGGCATCAGTGGGGTTGTTAATATTTATATCTGCATTTTCATGGTCTCCCTCCCGCGACGGATTGCAAGGTATCTATGTATTAGCTTTTTTTCTGCCTATTCTATTTATCTTACTCTTTAGAAAACCTAATTTTAATGAATATGGTGGCTGGCCAACACTTATTGCATTGATGTATGCGGGGTTTTCTACGCTTAGTACATTGTGGGGGGAGGAGCCAAAAGATTTCGGTTTTTTTGTACTGCAATGGCTTGTGTTAACGACATGGCTTTGCGGCTCATGCCTAGTATTTTCAAAATATGAAATTGATATAGGAAAATATTTACGCTTGCTTGTGTTTTTAGGAGTACTACTTACAATATCAAATTTTATATATTATTTTATATTCGTTAAAGTATCTTCTCCTATGCAATTGCGGCTTATGGGATGGAATGTTTTCAGAAACCCAAATGAAATTGGAGCCTTCTGTGGAATTATTGCATTGTTAGCATTAATCATTGCTATGCAATCATCCTTATTAAGGGACAAGTGGTTATTTTATGCACTTACTCTTATCTCCAGCATAGGTGTAGCGGCAACCCTTAGTCGAGCGGCATTGTTCGCATTTTTAATAATGGCTCCTGTTACATTAATAGCTATGCGCCCACAACTAAAAAAATGGTTACCTCCAATAATAATTGCAATTGTCGTATTTTTTTTAGTGCTGAGCACAACCAATATACTTACTTTTTATACCGCCGGACGAGGGGAAGGACTTGGCGTGAGATTTTTTATATGGAAAGAAGTTTTCGCTCGCTGTCGCGAAAATATTATGACTGGCATTGGAATGACTAAAAATACGAACATCATCATTCCCAATTTGGAATTATTTAATCACGCACACAATGCCTGGCTGGATACTTTATATCGAACAGGCTTAATTGGTTTAACCTTAATCTTACTGCATTTGGTAAAAATATTACAAAGCTTCTCGCGTCACAAACACTTATTGCCGCTGTATGTATGGTTGGGCTATGGCTGCATTTGCAATCTATTTGATGGCCGGTGTTTTTTTTGGGAAATCGGCGCAAAATGGTTTTTGTATTGGATTCCTGCTGGCTTGATCGTGGCCAGCCTTAGTGGAGTTTCAGCGCAAAAGTTACGGACTCTGATTAAGGAATAAATAGCATCAATTCAGCAAAATCGGACATTTTCTTTTGAGTATTTTCAAAGTTACTTCATAAGTTTTTTAAGAAAGCCTCAGCCCTACTATTAATTGAGCAAGAAATTTCAATATTATTTAAGGTGCAATAATTAGCCTCAAATCCGTACAAACTATCCAATAATGTCGGAATATAATTAATGTCCTTTTCTAATTTATCAAAATCTAAAACAACACCGTTGCTACCAATAATATCCTTAAGCCCTCCAGCATTACTATGCAGAACTAACATACCAGAAAGCATCGCCTCCGCAGCGGCCACACCAAAACCTTCATACCTCGACAACTGCAAGTAAATATCGCATTCTGCAAAGAGTGAAAATTTCATTTCTTCAGTAATAGATCCAATATATTTAACCTCACTTGACAGACCCTGTTGGCTTGATAGTGCGTTCACATATTCAACGCCCGCGCCTTCGGTTCCAGCAACAATTAACTCAACATCCAAACCGAAATCTTTTAATGCCTTCATTAATACAATTGCCCTATCAATTCCCTTTCTATAGGCATTTGAAGCTACGCCCAACCAACATAAAGTAAAAGCAACAACCTTTTTCCCATCAAATCTTTTTCTGTGAGTAGATCTTTTGCTTACATCAACCACATGATTTGCAAGATGAATCTTATTAGCAAGCCAACTGAAACCCATTGAAATTTTTCTAAATTCAACTTCATCATCAGTGCAAGAAACCACGACCCTGTCAGCCAAACACAGGCAAAAGAAAGCAAGAACTTGTCGTATTTTAAGCTTATATCCTTTAGTTAATAATGGGGAGATTTGATCAGCGCCACCGGTATAAATAAGTTTTGAACCTACCAACTTAGCGGCGACGCCGGCAAAGACAGAATAACTATAAAAATAAGCTAACACAAAATCTGGCTTATGCTTAAATATATCAAAAATTTTATTGGTTGACGCTACTTGTGAAAATCTTGTGGCAAGTGCTTTAATATCATCACGATAAAAACCAACTCGAGCAAACAACTCTACATCGGAAATTTTAGAATATAATAATGCATTCATTTTTGAATACTTTGATAATAATGAATGCGGATAAAACATAGTATTATGTAGAACAAGATTACATCCCGAAAAAAAGCAATGACCATTCCAAAAAAGTCCTGCTCTATCCTCCATAAATTAAAAGCAATTGAAAATTCAACTGCAATAAACATGCGTCCACTTAAAAACAACCCGCTCCTTACACAGCAATCAAAAAAAGATACTATATAACCATAAAAAAACATCACTACACAAAGCATTATAAAGCCACCAAAATAAATTAAATCAGTAATCATCGTGTTATTTATATCAAGCTGACTTAAGCCCAAAAGAATACTCAAATAGTATTGCTTACTAGATGTCATACCAATAGCTTTTAACTCTCTGGCTTGATCAAGAAATGGAATTGCAGCAACTAAATTTGTCATTGCTTTAAAATCGAGAGAGCCTACACCATCAATAAAACCAACACCTTGAAGGTCATGTATCAACTGAAGACCATCCAATCTAACAAGCACATCACTCACAAAATAATCATAGCCGCTCTCAGAAGTAGATATTCTATAAGCTACTATAAAAAAAGCCCCGACCACAAAACAAGAAAGTATAACTTTAAGTAAAAATGTGTTCCTTAGCTTGGATACAATGACTGGATAAAAAATTATACATAAAACAACAGGCATTAACATTTTAGTTCTTGACTCTAAAATGCCAGAAAAAAATAAGGCCACCATCATTGCTACAGCACAAATCATTCTTAATATAAACTTAACATGAAATGAATTACAAATTAATAATAACGCCAAGGGATAAAAAATAACTTCATACAGCCTAATAACAAGCAAATCAAAAAGTGGTAAATTTGAATATATTTCCGCCATGACTTCAGATCCTTGGCGCCTATCTACAAGTCCATTTTTAATTATAAATGCAACATAAAGAATAGAAAAAGCTATCATCAAAAAATAATAAATTGGCTTAATTATCACTGAAATATGATACTTTCGCTTAAGACTACTTTTTCCATAAAAGCTAAAGGCGATTGCACCAAAAAAAAATGATATAACCGCTACAATGGAATATATGATGGGCCTATCGACCCCCTGAATAAATGAAATTAATAAGGGTGACAATAAGAGATATAACATTAACTGTGAAGCAACAATTACAAACAAATTTATTAACCCTTAAATAGTCACACCAGCATTCCAAGTTTTCTTAAGTATCCAGAAAATAAATCAGCAACAAGAATTAAAAGCTTGGTTCTCTTACCAGGATTAATTGGTATAAGACACCCTATTTTACCAATTTCACCCGAAAGACGATGCTCGAAATAAATGCAGCGAGCTTTTTTGGTACTCAAAGTTGGATTACTGCTCTCCACACGAAAACCATGCCATAAATATGGAGAATTTTTGTGCTTAATTAGAGAAAGTACGAACTCTTTAAACTGAGAGTTCAAACCCAACCCCCACTCCTCATCGTCCACTTGATTTTTTTTACCAGCGCCATCAATCTCGGAAAAATTATCCAATTTTAATAAAACATCTACACCTGCAGTATTCAATGCAAAGCAATAACTTGAAATATACTTTCCAATACCACTCCATGGACTTTTATGACATATGGTTTCGTATGTATCGCACTTCCCCAACATTGATGGCAACCGGATACTGGTTAGCAGCGCTAAATTCTGAAATGCCAGCGAAATATTTACACCTCCGTAATGGGAAGTAAACGTACTATCATTTATAAACAATATTACTTCAGGTATCTTACCATTTCTTTTTATTAAGTATTGCGCTCCCTCAAAATATGCAGAAAAATCTAACGCATCGTTAGAGCCAAGAATCACATCAAATCCTTTAATATTACTAACTGCAAAACCTTTATTATCGACAACAACACCTTCAATAACAAAACTATTTTTCGCAGCAATATCTTTTACTTTTTTTACTAAGAGTAATGGATTAATTACATAGCTACACACTACAACAGCAACACTTTTCATTTTATATCCTGCACCATAGTAATAGTAGCGCCTTTTTTCATATTCTTGTATGTAACCATAAGAACAATGAAATCAAGGAAAACTCTGGACGTCCACGCAAATGCAGCGCCAAGTACGCCAAATTTACCCACCAAAAACCATAACAACCCCAAATAAGGTAACACTTCAATTAAATGGATTATTGCGGTTATCTTGGAAGCTCCCAACGCTTGAATCTGTGTAAAGGGTAGCTGAGCAAAAGCGTTAAAGATAAAGCCAATCAACAAAACCTTCAGCACATCCGAAGCTTCCCCGACATATGCAGGCCCCATCCAAAGCAACATGATTTTCTCAGCATAAAAATACATCGGAGCGACTACTGCACACATAAATAACAAGAACAATAAATATGATAACTTTAGTTCATTTTTTATAGATTCTTCATCACGGCATAATTTAAGAAAAAGTACTCGGGTAATTGCTATGGGAAATATTAATAACCGCGTAACAAGCTCTGAAGGAGCAGTATAAAATGCCACCTTTGAAGCCATACCGTATCCAGCTAAAAAAAACCTATCCATATAGGTCATAAGTGGGCTAACAATGTTGCTAACAGTCAACCATCCGCCAAATTTAAATAAATCAATGAGTGTGTTTTTATCCCATATAATTTTTGATGCTAGGCTTTTCTTACGCATCAAACAGTAGGCATAAACAGCACTTAGAAGCCTGGCAATTGCAAGCCCCAATACTGCATAACCCAAAGTTGGCTTAATACAAATTAGTAGATACGGCAATAAAACTAGCGACATACCAGATATTGCCCGATGGAGATTAATATCTATAAAAAATGCTTTCCCTTCCAGCGCGGCTAACCATACCTGGGTACAGAGAAACAGTGGTATGCACAAAGCAACTATTTTAATAGATAGCGATAATTCAGCACTATCTATATTACTTGCCAGAAGATTGCTAAGATAGTTTGAATTAATATATATCAACAAAGAAATGACTACACCAACTACGGTAACAAAAATTAATGCCGTTCCAACAATTTTCTCAATAACGAGCTCTTCATCATTTAAAGCGACCGCACGAATTACTGATCGGGCTAACCCTAAATCAAAAATACTAGCGTACCCCACAAGGCCTAGTACTATTGTATATAAGCCAAATGATTCTATGCCGAGCCTTCTTGCCATGATACCTAATACTGGGAATGCAACTAAAGCTGGTATCAATACACCAAGTACATTTAACCCCGTATTCTTTAAAATATTCATAACACCCTTTTATTTTTTTAAATTAATAGCTGCATCTAGTTTTTATGCAGGACTAATACTTGCATGTACAACTACATTTTTTATAACCGACCAGGTTTTCTGGCCATAAAGGTAATGGCTACCACTAAAAGAAGTTTAGATTTTATTAAATACAGATTTAAGGACATTACACATCTGCTCTACTTCAATAGAAGTTAAACTAGGGTGAACCAAAAACATCAAACTTGTTTCACCCAAAGCTTTTGCGTTAGGTAAACTCTTATGCGGTCGCCAGCCGGTATTATCAAAAGCTTTTTCCAAATAAACTTCAGAACAACTCCCGGAATAGCACGGAATGCCTTTAGTATTTATTTCATCAATAATACGATCCCTTGTCCATCCTTCAGGTAAACGCTCAGGCACAACAAATACGTAGCATTTATAATGTGCATGCTTTATATCATCAGCAACAGTTGGTATTCGTAAAAAATCAAACTGTCGACATACATCCCAAATTTTTTCTGCATTATTTTTTCGCGCGTCAGCCCATGCAGGCATACGCTTAAGTTGAATCCTGCCTATAACTGCCTGTATCTCCAGCATACGCCAATTAGTACCAAATGTTTCATGCACCCACCGAAAGCCAGGAGGATGTTGTTTTTCATAAACGGCTTCCCAAGACTTACCATGATCCTTATAGGCCCACATTTTTGACCATAGTTTTTGGTCATTGGTGGTTACCATTCCTCCTTCGCCACCTGTCGTCATGATCTTATCTTGACAAAAAGACCACGCACTTATGTGGCCAATAGAACCAACAGAACGCCCCTTATATTGAGCACCATGAGCTTGTGCGCAATCTTCGATAACATAGAGGGAATATTTATTTGCAAGCTCCATGATGGAATCCATTTCTGCAGGCATACCTGCAAGATGAACAACAATAATTGCTTTTGTTTTGTTAGTAATAACAGCAGCTATTGTAGCTGCTGTTATATTTTGACTATTTAAATCTACATCGGCAAAAACAGGAACTGCACCAGCGGTTACGATGCATGACGCTGAAGCTAAAAAAGTACGAGAGGTAACAATAACTTCCTCACCAAGACCAATATCTAATACCTTTAAAGCGACATCTAAAGCTAAAGTACCGTTAGCTAAGGCAACGGCATATTTTGAATCAGCCCAAGCTGCAAATTCTTTTTCAAATTCGCGGCATTCCTGTCCCGTCCAATAGTTTACTTTATTAGACAAAAGTACTTTTGTAACGGCCTCAGCTTCTTCCTTTGTAAAGGATGGCCATGGGGATAAAGGCGTGTTCAACATATAAAACTCTTTATTTGAGAAAGTTTTTTAATCCACAAATGTGGCAGATAATCCTCAGAAAGACAGCCCAAGTCTTGAAGATGTATATTTCTGTCATCCGCTATGAGTCCAATTGTTTTCCAACCCAGCCTTTTTGGTGCAAAAAAATCTTTTTTGGGATTATCACCAACATAAATATAACTGTCAGCTGGATATGCTGCCATAATAAGTTCAAATCTTAATAGCTCAGGTTTTTCCGACGCAAACTCTTCGGAAATATAAGCTGGAACATGACCAAGGCCGAGCTGTAGCAGTTTTGCTTTTTGAGTCAATGATCTTCCATCAGTTAATATAGCAATGCCTTTTGTATTTAAATTAAGCCATCTTAAAAGCTCTTCGACCTCTGCAGCTAATGAGATATTGGGTTCATGCAATCTATAATGCCAGAGTAAAGACTCCTTAGTCTCAATGGTGAGATTTAAGGCTTGACACATTTTTAGAAAAATATCTTTTTCAGAGTTTTTATGCCACTCCCAAATATCACTTGAAATATCTTTGCCATAGAGTTTTTTTATTACGTTTGCAACCGACGCCAATCCTGATCGAAGAAAATCAACCTCTTTGTAGAGAGTGTCGTCAAGATCAAATACCCAAAATGATTTCCTACCCCGGATAATCATTTACCAAAACCTTTGCATCATAACGGAGCATTAAAAGATTTTTTAACCATCCATCAAAAAAGTTAATTTTTTCACCTAAAAAATATTCTCGAATCAACCATTCTGGATAATTGGCGCCCGCTGCATGTGCAAGCGGGTAACCACCACCAAAACGAGGATTAATTTCTAAACCTTTAATTTTGCCAGTAGTTGGATTAAAAAAAACTTGAACCGTAATGCATCCTATAGCATTTTTTAAATTGCAAAGTCGATCTTTAAGATAAGCATAAACCTCATTGAACCTTGTCACACCTTTGCTAACCTCTCCACCGCGAACCTCTAAACGCTCTCGGGGAACCAAGCAGGTCAATTGACCATTCCTATTGTAATAAGCATCAACGGTGTATTCTTTATATTCTTTACCCATCAATTCCATAAATATGTTTTTCTCATTTTCATAGATATCATCTGTTAACTTATCCTCACTCAACAATGGCATAGCACCAACGCTACAACTACCGTCATAAGGCTTGCAGAAACAAGGAAACTGTAAATCATTTCTTTCATAGATGACCGGAGAATCAATTGCCAAAGAAGTAAATAATTGTCGAGTTATTCTTTTATCGCGACACATCTCGATTAAAGCTGCATCAGAAATGATGAGGTTTACCCCCAGATTCAAAAACTCTTCTTTACTGGCACTTAACAAAAGAAGTTCCGTATCTATGGTTGGAATAACCAAACCAACATTGTTGGCGGCACATATTTTTTTCAAACAGTCGATATAATTAGGAGCTGTGACGCGAGGCACCTTAAAATATTTATGTGCAACTTGACATGCAGCAGACAAATCAGGATACATGTCAGTGGTAATCACGATAGAATCTTTGCAATAAATTGCTAATGACTCTTTAAATTCTTGCACCAGCTCAACGCGCCGACCTGCCGATAAAATTAATATATTGGTGTTCTTCATTTTTTATTTCCGATAAAAAATGGCATGGTAACGTGTCCATCCGCTGATATTCCCTCACGGAAAAAAACTTTTTTAAAAGTAAGCAAAATAATTTTTATATCCAACCAAAAAGTGTGTTTTTCTACATACCAAATATCTAATGCAAACTTCTCATCCCAGGAAATGGCATTTCTGCCATTGACTTGCGCCCAACCCGTAATCCCGGGCCGAACCTCATGACGACGCACCTGCTCAGGCGAATATAAGGGTAAGTATTCCATCAGCAACGGACGAGGCCCCACAAGACTCATGTCTCCCTTCAATACATTCCATAACTCCGGCAACTCATCCAAACTTGTAGATCTCAAAAATTTACCAAAAGAAGTTAAGCGTATTTCATCTGGCAATAAACTACCATCAACATTCCGTTCATTCGTCATGGTCCGAAATTTTACCATTAAAAATGCTTCTCCCATTAATCCGGGACGGGTTTGCCTAAAAAATATACCTGCACCTAATTTGCACCTAATTAAAATCGCCAGAATAATAAACACCGGCAATAACAAGGGCAAAGATACTAAAATCGATAAAATATCAAATACTCGTTTAAACATAGCTACTCACTAATTGACAATGCTTCAAAAATTCTAGCGAACTGATTCACCCCAGAGTTCAATGAAAGATTTTCTTTATAATATTGATTGGCGCTCTCCCCTAATAATTTTAATTCCTTCTTAGATTGTACGGTTAACACAGTAACTGCATCAGCTAAAGCTTCAGGATTTTCAGGCTCAAATGTCAGCCCACATTTTGCAGCATTGATAATTTCTGCCGCATCGCCTTCTACGCCCATCAGTATTGGCTTACCAATTGCCATATATGCTTGCGTTTTAGAAGGGATGGTAATACTAAATAAAGGGTCTTTTTTTAAATGAACCAACAATACATCTGCATTGTTAAGGTAAGCGCCAATAACATTCATCGGTACCTGCGGAATAAAAATAATATTCTGCAATCCCATGTCACTCACGGCATTTTTCAACCCTGCCAACTCAACGCCATCACCAATCAATACAAAATCAGCAGCCACTGCTTTGTGCTGTAACAACTGCGCGGCGTTAATAACCGTGTATAATGACTGAGCCTTACCCATATTCCCCGCAAAAACAATTTTCAATCGCTGATTTATTGAAAATATTTGCTCTTCATTCATTACCACTGGGTTAAGTAAAGCATTCTCATCGCACCAATTCGGTATGATATC
>JANYIO010000218.1 GCA_025362015.1 Gammaproteobacteria bacterium
GACTGCATCATTTTGATGCAGTGATTGAAATGGATGGTTCGCAAATTAAACCGCAAGTTAGTTGGGGAACCTCGCCTGAAATGGTAGTCGCCATCGACGAAAAAGTTCCTGATCCTGCGCAAGAAACAGATCCCGTAAAACGTGAAGGCATGGTTCGAGCTTTGCAATATATGGGTTTAAAAGCCAATCAAACGATTGAATCGATTTATGTTGATCGTGTATTTATTGGTTCTTGCACCAACTCACGCATTGAAGACATTCGTGCAGCTGCAGAAGTTGTGAAAGGCAAAACTAAAGCAGCATCGGTGAAAGAAGCGATTGTGGTTCCCGGTTCTGGCGCAGTGAAAGCACAAGCGGAAGCGGAAGGGTTGCATAAAATTTTTATTGCGGCTGGTATTGAATGGCGCGAACCCGGTTGTTCAATGTGTTTGGCAATGAATGCGGATAAATTGGGTAATGGTGAACACTGCGCATCAACCTCAAACCGCAATTTTGAAGGTCGCCAAGGTTATGGCGGGCGCACACACTTGGTAAGCCCTGCTATGGCCGCTGCCGCTGCGATCGCCGGTCATTTTGTTGATGTAAGAAATTTTAATTAATTCCGAGGAGAGCAAACCATGAAAAGTTTTACCCTATTGCAAGGTTTGGCCGCTCCTATGGATCGCGCCAATGTTGATACTGACATGATTATTCCCAAACAATTTTTGAAGTCGATTAAGCGCACTGGCTTTGGCAAAAATTTGTTTGATGAATTGCGTTATTTGGATGAGGGGAAACCAGATCAGGAAGTCACAGGTCGCCCGTTGAATCCCGAATTTCCGCTGAATTTTTCGCGCTACCAAACAGCAACTATTTTGTTGGCGCGCGAAAATTTTGGTTGTGGCTCCAGTCGTGAACACGCACCCTGGGCCTTGGATGATTATGGTTTTCGTAGTGTTATAGCGCCAAGCTTTGCCGATATTTTTTACAACAATAGTTTTAAAAATGGTTTATTGCCAATTGTATTAAGTGATGCCATTGTCGATCAATTATTTAAAGAAATGTACGCCTGCGAAAATTACAAGCTAACCATTGATTTAGCGAAGCAAGTTGTTAAAACTCCAGGCGGCGAAAGTTTTGCATTTGAAATCGATGAATTCCGCAAACATTGTTTGTATAACGGTTTGGATGATATTGGCTTAACGCTTGAACATGCGGATGCGATTCGAGCTTATGAAGCGAAGAAGCGCGTTGCTGCGCCTTGGCTATTTGATGTGGTGAAGTAGCGATGTGGTGAAATAATTGCTTTTTGCCTTACTTGTGGTAAGGTATTGAATTCGGGAAGGTTAATTGATTGAGGTGAAACCATGGCAACAGCAACGCTAACCAGTAAATGGCAGATTACTATTCCGGCAGTTGTGAGAAATTCTTTGCACCTTGGCGCTGGAGATCGACTTGAGTTTATTCAAACCAGTGAAGGCAGGTTTGAAGTAATTGCAGCCAGTAAAAATGTCAGCGATTTGAAGGGCATGATTCAAACAACCAAAAAAGTCAGTATTGAGGATATGGATGCGGCTATTAAGCAGCGGGTTGGTAGTAAATGATAGGTCTTGATACCAATGTAGTTATTCGCTACTTAACTCAAGATGACCCCAAGCAATCTGCTATCGCTAATCGGTTTATCGAAAATGAACTATCGGAAAAGTCGATGGGATTTATCACTCATATATCTTTGGTTGAAATTATTTGGGTGTTGGAATCTTGTTACGATCAAAAGAAAGAAGCGTTATTGACGGTTCTGGAGTCATTATTAACAACCAAACAAATTATGGTTGAGCGTACAGATATTGTTTATCTCGCCTTAAAAAAATACCGCACAAGTAACGCGGATTTTAGTGATACCTTGATACTTGCTGTTTGTGAAGCTGCGGGTTGTGAGCGCACTGTGACCTTTGATAAAAAGGCAGCTGCAACAGGAATGGAAAAAATTTAAATTAGTTTTTTGTTGTGAGTGTTTGAATCGGCGCAGCAAGCAGTGTCCGTTTAGTTGCGATATGAATTTTTAATTGGAGAGTTTTGTGGGCAAACATATTTTAATTCTAGAAGGCGATGGTATCGGCCCGGAAATTGTACGCGAAGCGCGTAAAGTGCTAGATGTTGTTAATGACAAATTTGATTTGGGTTTAACGTTTGAAAACGAATTAATGGGTGGCTGTGCGATTGATGTGCACGGTGTGCCTTTGGCGGATTCTACACTTGAGCGTGCACGTCTTGCCGATGCAATTTTGCTCGGTGCTGTGGGTGGCCCAAAGTGGGATAAATTGGATCGCTCTATTCGTCCGGAAAAAGGCCTGTTAAAAATTCGTTCGCAATTAGGCTTGTATGCGAATTTGCGCCCGGCGCTTTTGTACCCACAATTAGTTGATGCTTCATCGCTGAAACCTGAAATTGTTTCAGGTTTGGATATTTTAATTGTGCGGGAATTAGCGGGCGGAATTTATTTCGGTGAGCCGCGCGGCATTCGTGTATTGGAAAATGGCGAGCGTGAAGGTTATAACACCTACAAATATTCCGAGAGCGAGATTATTCGCATTGGCCGTACCGCATTTGAAATGGCGCGCAAGCGTAATCGTAAAGTTTGCTCTGTCGATAAGGCGAACGTACTCGAAGCCACTATGTTGTGGCGAGAAGTGATGGATACGTTGCACAAAGAATATCCAGATGTTGAGCTTTCGCACATGTATGTCGATAACGCGGCTATGCAATTGGTGCGCGCGCCAAAACAATTCGATGTGTTAGTGACGGGCAATATGTTTGGTGATATTTTATCGGATGCGGCGGCTATGCTCACGGGTTCAATCGGCATGTTACCATCGGCATCGCTCGACAAAAAAGGTCGCGGTATGTACGAGCCTTGTCACGGCTCCGCACCGGATATTGCAGGCTTGGGTATTGCTAATCCACTTGCTACTATATTGTCGGTGTCGATGATGTTACGTTATTCTCTGGCATTGCCAGATGTTGCAGATGCGATTGAAGTGGCGGTGGGTAAAGTGTTGGATCAAGGGTATCGTACTGCAGATATTTATACCGAGGGTACGAAGAAAGTCAGTACTTCACAAATGGGTGATGCAGTTGTAGCGGCCTTAATTTAACGCTCTGGTTTCATCCCCGCTCGGCAATTGCTCCTGCATTGCTCTACCACCTAAATCCATTTAGGCGTCGGCAATTGCTCCTGCATTGCGCTACTACTTCACATCCGTGTGAATATTCGCGGGAATGGTGCACGTTAAAAATTGAATGGCAAAAAATTATTTTTTAAAAAGAGAGAAGTGAAATGAAAGTAGGTTTTGTAGGTTGGCGCGGTATGGTGGGCTCCGTTCTCATGGAACGTATGCAAGTAGAAAATGATTTCGCGGAAATTGAGCCAGTATTTTTCACTACATCCAATATTGGTGGTGCAGCACCAGCTGTCGCTAGCGGTATCCCTGCTTTGAAAGATGCTTTCTCGATTGAAGATTTAAAGCAGCTCGATGTTATTGTTACTTGTCAGGGTGGCGATTACACCAATGAGGTTTTCCCAAAACTGCGTTCCTCGGGTTGGAAAGGGTATTGGATTGATGCCGCATCAAGTCTGCGTATGGATAAAGACGCTATCATCATTCTTGATCCCGTAAATAACGATGTAATTAAAAATGGTATCACCAAAGGCGTAAAAAACTTCATCGGTGGCAACTGTACAGTTAGTTTAATGTTGATGGGCTTGGGTGGTTTGTTCCATGCGGGCTTGGTGGAATGGATTAGTTCCATGACATATCAAGCTGCATCAGGTGCCGGTGCACAAAATATGCGTGAGCTTATATCGCAAATGGGTGCGCTTCATGCTTCGGTTGCAGCTAAATTGGCTGATCCAAAGTCTGCAATTCTTGAGATTGATCGTGTCATAGCTGAAACTATGCGTGGGGATACTTTTCCTAAAGATAACTTCGGCCATCCTTTAGCTGGAAGCTTATTGCCCTATATCGATAAGCAATGGGAAAACGGCCAAAGTAAAGAAGAGTGGAAGGGTCAAGCTGAGACTAATAAAATTCTAGGTCGCACCGCTAACCCTATTCCAGTAGATGGTTTGTGTGTGCGAATTGGGGCAATGCGTTGCCATAGTCAGGCTTTAACTATCAAGTTAAACAAGGACGTACCTATGGCTGATATTGAAGCCTTGCTTGCTAACGCTAACCCATGGTCTAAAGTAGTACTTAATGATCGTGAAAGCAGTATGCGTGATCTGACTCCAACAGCAGTCACAGGAACTTTAAATGTACCTGTTGGCCGTTTGCGTAAAATGAATATGGGGCCACAATATTTATCTGCTTTCACGGTAGGTGATCAATTGTTGTGGGGTGCTGCTGAGCCATTGCGGCGCATGTTGCGTATTCTTAAAGAAGCAGCCTAAAAGTCGAATTTGACGTCGCGCTTACTTAAGAAACTGCTTTAAGTACCCTCAATAATCGCCAGATTCTTGAGGGTTTTTTGTTTTAAAATGGTACTTATTTGTTTTGTCGCTAAACTTTGTATGTCAAATTTACGCTTTTTTGTTAAACAACATCAAATAATGTGTAAAAAATGCACCATTTGGCGGTTGTTAGAAGGCCTAAGTGTTGATAAAAAGCTATTTATAATGAATACTTACGAAAGATAGTGAAGATAATTTCGAGGTTAGCTATTCCTTGTGTATAGCATTCAAAACCTTGATACAACATCCGGTTTACGTTTTGGCTACATAATATGTGCTTAACCTTCGTTAGCATTATGCCGAGCCTGAACCTTGGAGATAATAAAGGATCAACCTATGCAGCTTCGTAAATTAGTTTTGGCTTGTGGCTTCGCTTCATTTGCGCTGTCAAATATTGCTAGCGCACTTGGGCTAGGCGAGGTTAAGTTAAATTCGACGCTTAATGAACCTTTAAATGCTGAAGTGAAATTAGTCGATATCCGCGATTTGTCTTCAGATCAAATTCTGGTTGCCTTGGCATCTCCTGCTGATTTTGAGCGTAATGGCGTCGATCGGCTGTATTTTTACACGGAGTTGAAGTTTGAAGTTGTTTTGAATAATCCCGGTGGTCCCATTGTCAAAATAACGACACGCAATCCTGTGCGTGAACCCTATTTGAACTTTCTTATCGAAGCGCGTTGGACTGCAGGGCGCTTGCTACGTGAATATACCATTTTAATGGATTTGCCGACTTTTGATGAAGCTACTCCGCAAGCAGTACAAGCTGCGGAAACTAGTAAAGCACAAGTAACTTCTACTAGAGCCGCCGTAATTTCTCAGCCAATACAACAGCCTCAAGTAACAGAACAGCCAGCGCAACAACCAGTTCAACAATCTATCGTAGATGAAGCCACTGCGGCCTATCCTGAAGTAAAATCTACAGCTGAAGCAAAACCTACTGTTACTACAGCGCGGGATCAATCCGCAAAAAAGTCTGAACCGGTTGCCGGCACTTATGGCCCCATTGGTAAAAAAGATACTTTGTGGGAAATTGCTAAGGCTGTGCGTCCGGACTCCTCTGTTTCAGTTCACCAAACTATGCTGGCTTTACAGCGCTTAAACCCTTCAGCATTTATTCGTGGCAATATTAATTTAATTAAAAAAGGGCAGGTACTGCGGGTACCGGATACCACTGAAGTAGCGCGGGTATCTAAGTCAGAAGCAATTAGTCAGGTAATAGTACAGAACAATGAGTGGGCGGCTGCGAGCTCAAAAGTTAATTCAACAGAGCTGGGTGCTCAATTAGATGCTTCACATTCTACTCGGCACGATAAGCATCAAGCAGAAACGGTTGTATCTGGCAGAGTGAAATTAGAAACACCATTGTCGGCAGATGGTACTGCAGGTGGTCAGGGCCGCGGTGCAAAAAAAGGTGCGGGCAAAGCGTTAGAGTCTGAGCTTTCCACAACTCTGGAAGAGTTAGATAAATCCAAATTTGAAAAGTCTGAGCTTTCTTCTCGAGTTAAAGATTTGGAAGAGCAAGCTAAAACTATGCAAAAGCTGACGGAAGTTAGCAATGAAAAATTGCGGACATTGCAACTAAACGCGGCTAAGCAAGCAGAAAAAAAATCAGCACCAACATCAAGTAAAGCGGCAGAGCTTAGTGTGGCTGATAAATCACTTACTGCAGCTATTCCACCTTCTGTAACAGAGCAAGCATCTTCTATTGCTCGTAGTTCTGAGGTTTCAAGTGTAGTTGCATCATCTGTAGCTGCGCAGCCAGTAAAACACGATGCTCCGGTTGCTGCTGAAAAATCAATTGTCGATACCATCCTGGAAAATCTCTGGATTGTTTTAGTTCTTGCCGGCGTTATTGGTATTGCGGTGTTTATGATGCGCCGTAAAACGAAAACAGAACCTTCTTCGCACTTTACCGATCATGAAGATCCGTTCTCATCTGAGCCCAACTTCGATTCTTTTAATGAAGAGCAAGAAGAGTATGAGCATGAAGCCGAACCTGAGCCAGAAGATGAAGTTGGACTTTTTGAGGAAAATGAAGTCAGCGCTGTTGCAGAGACTGGCGATGTAGTCGGCGAAGCGGATATTTACATCGCTTATGGCAAGTTTGACCAGGCTGAAGAGATGCTACTCAATGGTTTGGCCAAGGATCCTTCTTCAAGTGACATACGTTTGAAGTTGCTGGAAGTTTATTCTCAAACTCAAAACGCGGCTGAATTTGATAAACATTATGCCGTTATTTTACCGCATGCTTCTGCATTCACAAAAAATCGTGCTGCTGAGTTGCGTGCAAATATTGTTGGTGTGAGTAACTTTAATAGTTCATCTAGTGCATCATCAGTTCAACAATCTCGACCAGTTGTTCTAGCTACGCCTTCTGCGCCGTCTTCACCTAAAGTCGAAGATGAATTTAGTTTTGATTTGGATGATGATTTTGCTGTTGAAGATCCCGATAAAACTGTAATAAAAGGTACAGCCTCCAATGCAACAACGCAGCGCTACAGTTTGGATTACAGTAATCAGCCTGTTGTCGGAAGCGGTGCTAGCAGTGTTAAAATTGAAGATGATGATGATGATGATTATTCATTAGATTTAGACACACATAAAACTGTCGCGGCCAAATCAGAAGCTGAAGATCTGTCAGAAATTTCTCTTGCTCTAGATGGTTTGGATGACGAAGTTATTGATGATGATCTTGAAGTTGCCGAAAGTGATGAAGAGTTCAGTTTTGATTTCAATGCGTTGGAAACTAGTCCCAATAGTGTCACTCAAAAAGTAGGCATTGTTAAAGCTTCGCCGCCAATGGACAACAGTGGCGATGATTTTAATCTTGAATTAGATATGAATGACATTGATTTAGCTGCGTTAGACCATGAAATGGAAGGTCTTGATGCTGATCTGGAGTCTTTGGATTTTGACGAAATTGAGTCAGTTAATAAAGGTTCTTCTTTTGCTAAACATGCTGCAATCGATCACGATGAAGAAGAAATAGATTGGTCAGAAGACGATGACGATAGTCTTGATTTAAAATCCACTGCATCAAGCTTGAATTCTCCTGCTCCTGTTGCTCGTAAAATAGCCGAGCCTGTTGTGGATGACGAAATTCCTGATGATGTATTTGATCAAGCCTTGTCTGATTTCTCTGCGGATAATTTGGATGTGGCTGCTGATGCAGACATGTCTGACGAAGACTTGGACACAGAATTAGATTTTATGGCTGATGCTGATGAAGCAGCCACAAAATTGGACCTTGCTCGTGCATATATTGATATGGGCGATAATGAAGGTGCACGTGATATTCTTGCCGAAGTTGCGCATGAAGGTAATGATCAACAGCGTCAAGAAGCGGTAGAGTTGTTAAATCGAATCGACGTATAACATTACGCTAAAAAATCCAAAGCCTTGCACGATATTTTGTGCAAGGCTTTGTTGTTTCTGATCTATCTATTTCTAATCCACTTGTTTCTGGCCCATATGTTTCTGGTGTGTAGGTTTCTTGAAAATTTGATACTGCTATGAATGAAAACTTTATTCCTAACAATAAAATTTACACTCGCAATGGTGAGGTTCTTGGCGATACTATCTGGCCTGAAGGTATGCGGCGCATAGCTCTGGCAGTGGAATATAAAGGCTCGGATTATCACGGTTTTCAAATGCAGCCGAGTGGAGTCAAAACGGTTCAGCAGGCGTTAGAAAAAGCACTTTCAAGCGTGGCTAATGAAGAGATTGCCTTGGTATGCGCAGGCAGAACGGATTCAGGTGTGCATGCAACAAATCAGGTTATTCATTTTGATACGCTTGCGCAACGCCACCAAAAGGCTTGGATTTTAGGTGTGCGAAAAAACTTGCCGACTTCAATTGGTATTCGTTGGGCTAAAGATATTTCGCCGCAATTTCATGCGCGTTTCAGCGCACTAAATCGTACTTATCGTTACCTTATTTCGGATGCGGAAACTTCATCTGCTTTGCTTTATGATCAAATTACCTGGTCATCTCGTCGGTTAGATGTCGATAAAATGCGCGAAGGTGCCGCTACCTTGGTAGGGCAACATGATTTCACTTCCTTTCGCGCCACTCAATGCCAAGCTAAAAGCCCGGTACGCACTATTCATTATTTACACATTGTTCGCCGTGGCGATTTAATCGTGTTAGAAGTGCAAGCCAATGCTTTTCTACATCATATGGTCCGCAATATTGTGGGTGTGCTGTTGGCGGTGGGCGTTGGCGACAAGCCTACGTCCTGGGTGGGTGATGTCTTAGCCGCAAGAGATAGAAGCCGTGGTGGCGTGACTGCAAAACCTTTTGGGCTTTACTTGGTGTCGGTGGATTACCCCTCTCATTTTGATTTGCCTAAAGGCCTTCCTGGGCCACTTATTTTGTCTGAGCCTATTGGTGGTTTTGCCGCTGAACTTGGACTATAAATCAATTTTTAACCTGATGATCGCTTGTAAAAGAGCAGTGGAAATTTAATATGGATTCTCACATTTAAGGTTTTTGACACTGGATTCTGCTATTATCGCCGCCTTATTTAGCAACAAACTATTAGCACCTTGAGTAGCATCATAGACTATAGATGGATAGCCCCATAGATAACATCGTAGATGAAATTGCAGTCATTTAGGTTAATCAATTTGTGAATTCGATACGTATCAAGATTTGTGGAATTACCTCAGTTGAGGACGCACAGCTCGCCTGTAGTGCGGGTGCAGATGCTATAGGCTTAGTGTTTTATGCGCAAAGCCCAAGAGCGGTAAGCATCGATCAAGCGCATATTATTGCTAACTCGGTGGGCCCTTTTGTAACGGTAGTGGGCTTGTTTGTAGATGCTGAAGAAGCTTTTATAAACGACGTGTTAGCTCGTGTTTCGCTGCATGTACTGCAATTTCATGGCAATGAATCGCCTGAGTTTTGCGAAGGTTTTCAGCGCCCTTATATGAAAGCAATTCGTATGCGCCCTGAGCTAAAGCTATTGGAAGCGATTAATAATTACTCTAGTGCCAGCGCCATATTATTGGACGCATATCGTCCTGGCGTGCCGGGTGGAACGGGTGAAGTCTTTGATTGGAGTCGGATTCCCAAAGATACTCTTCGACCCATCGTGCTTGCGGGTGGCTTAACACCAGAAAATGTTGCTTCAGCGATAACTTCTACACAGGTATATGGGGTAGATGTAAGCGGTGGTGTAGAATTCACTCCCGGTAAAAAAGCTGCTCACAAAATAACTACGTTTGTTCGTAATGCCAAAAATGCTTGAACTTGACTTGAGAATTGATTCTGACAATAGGTGATGAAACGGTGAGTGACACTAAACAGTATTCCGCTATTAATTACAGCAGTTTTCCTAACGCAGAAGGCCACTTTGGTCCTTACGGCGGTCGCTTTGTTTCTGAAACGCTAATTTATGCGCTCGATGAATTACAAGAAATTTATTTTAAATTAAAAGATGACCCTGGTTTTCAGGCTGAGTTTGATAAGGATATGGCCCATTATGTTGGTCGTCCTTCACCACTTTATCTTGCCGAGCGTTGGACTCGTGAGTTGGGCGGCGCGCAAATTTATCTGAAGCGCGAAGACTTAAATCACACTGGCGCACATAAAGTTAATAACACCATTGGTCAAGCGTTGTTAGCAAAGTTCACAGGTAAGTCGCGCATTATTGCTGAGACGGGTGCCGGGCAACATGGCGTTGCTACCGCTACCGTCGCTGCCCGTTTAGGTTTGCAATGTCGTGTTTATATGGGCTCAGAGGATATTAAACGCCAAGCGCTCAATGTTTATCGTATGAAATTATTGGGGGCTGAAGTTTTTCCAGTAACTTCTGGTTCACGTACACTAAAAGATGCAATGAACGAAGCTATGCGCGATTGGGCTACTAATGTGGATGATACTTTCTACATTATTGGCACTGCTGCTGGTCCACATCCCTATCCACAATTAGTACGTGATTTCCAATCTATTATTGGTCGTGAAGCCCGTCGTCAATGTTTAGCACAGGCCGGTCGTTTACCCGATGCATTGGTTGCTTGTGTTGGCGGTGGTTCAAATGCAATTGGTTTGTTTCATTCTTTTCTCACTGATAACGACGTTAAAATGTATGGCGTAGAAGCGGGTGGTTTGGGCATTGAAACGGGTAAGCATGCAGCGCCGCTCAATAAAGGTATCCCTGGTGTTTTACACGGTAACCGCACCTATTTAATGGAAGATGAAAATGGCCAAATCATCGAAACTCATTCGGTTTCAGCAGGTTTGGATTACCCCGGTGTTGGTCCAGAGCATTCCTGGTTAAAAGATATTGGTCGTGTTAATTACGTTGCGATTAATGACGATGAGGCACTTGCTGCTTTCCGTAAACTCACTCTGACTGAGGGTATTATGCCAGCGCTGGAATCGAGTCATGCCGTGGCCTATGCTGAAAAACTTGCACCCACTATGACTAAAGATCAAATTATCATCGTCAACC
>JANYIO010000225.1 GCA_025362015.1 Gammaproteobacteria bacterium
TTTAAAAAGTATGAATTTTACAATCTCTATTCTGCAGGTGTAAATTTTTGATGGATCGGAGTTTATATGAAAAGTAATCGTCTGCAAATTTACGCCCGTTATTTGCTTGGCTTGTCTTTTTTAATTATGTCAGTTTATTCAATAGAAGGAGTGGCTATGTCTTCATTACTCGGCACCGAAGTTGTGTTGTTTTCACCGTTGATAGGGAAAATAACCTATCAAGGTAAACCCGCGGCCAATGCTAAAATTGTTAGATTAGTCCGATGGAAAGATGATGCAGGAGAGTCTGACATCTTTCATACCACGGCAAATGGAGAATTTAGCCTGCCTATCAAAACAACCAACGTGCGAATTCCCATGCTGGCTGAATTTGTGATATCACAAGAGGTAACAGTTATTTATAATGGCAGTGAATTTGATATTTGGCTTAAATCAACCACAGATATTGATGAATACGGAGGCTTAGGCGGTAACCCTAAGAATCTGCGCTGTGAGTTGACAGATGAAGCCGTCAATCAAGAAAATTTTAATGGTCTGTTTAGTACCTCATGCAAATGGGATTTAATTATTAAAAAAGGAAAAAAATAATGGGCGATATATCACCTGTTGTAGCGGCAACCTTAGCGCGCGACATATACCTTGTTCAATCAGAAAAATTTGTCAAAGGATTTCTTAGTCGCCCCCAGTTTTCAAAAAAATCAGGCGAAGCCGCGCACCTTAAAGCTGAAGTTGGTTTTCGCCTTATTAATGCAACAGATGGCTTTGGTATTTGCGCACGTGGCGGCGATGGCTATGAAAAAGATTTGTTCCTCATGTTTCGCGGCACAACAGGTGCTAATTATGGAGCAGATATTATTACGGATTTACGCCTTGGCGTGGAAACATCGAAAACCGGCCTTCCTGTACACATTGGTTTCAATTCTGCTTTTTGTAGCATGCTCCCGGCTATTCAAGAATTTTTAAATAAGCAAACTGACGCAACGGGAACAATACACATTATTGGTCATAGCTTAGGTGGTGCTGTAGCAGCACTCGCCGCTGATTGGGTAAAAATCTCAAGAGCTAACCCCGTAAAGCTTTATACCTTTGGTGCGCCCAAACCTGGATTAGAATTTTTTGCAGATAGGTTAACAACCAACTTACGCACGGAAAATATTTACCGCGTCTACCACGCGACTGATGTAGTTCCTATGGTACCTGTGTATCCATTTGCACATGCCCCAGTGGCAGATTGTGCCTATCAATTGCCGAGCAGCTCCTTTATCTCCCTTGACGCTCACAAGATGGCTAATTATTTAAAGTCCGTGGAAAGCTCATCCTGGAAAACCCTTAAGAAAACGGGAATTTCAACGGCGGATGAGAAATCCATTGAACGCTGGTTAAAATCGGGCTCTCCCTTAAACCCGGCTAACCCAAAAACATGGGAGTGGCTGAATGCGGGTTTAACCTATGTTTTAAGAAAAGTTATTGGTGGCGCCGCTGTTTACATACAATCCCCGCTCATTTCTGCCTTTTCACTCGCGGATAAAATTGCCTGGATACTACGCAAAGGAATTGATTTATCGGTAGAGGCTTCTATTTGGGTTTTAAGTTTAATGCGTAAAATAATGCAAGCCTTGGGAATGAAAATTGCTGAAACAGCAAAGGAATTAACCCAACTATTTATGCGCAGAATTCTGAAACAACTCATGGAGCGAATGGGCGACGAAGCCAGGCGCGCGATTAGAGGACTTATGCAAAAACAATAATTGTGCGCGCAAATTTTCCGTGATACGTTTGAACAATTTTAACCATTTGTTAGGAAATTTAAAATGATTAACATAGACCTAAAATCACTCGTTAGTAAACTCAATGAACCTTGTCGTAATGCATTGGAAGGTGCTGCAGGACTTTGTTTATCGCGCACCCATTACAACGTTGAAATTGAACATTGGCTGTTAAAGCTACTTGAAATTCCCGACAGCGATATAGTTGCGGTGTTGGAAAAATTTGAGATTAATATCGGTAACCTAGTTAAACACCTAAATCGTGAGCTGGACCAAGTTAAATCCGGTAACTCTCGTGCACCTGCCCTATCGCCAACTATTGTTG
>JANYIO010000246.1 GCA_025362015.1 Gammaproteobacteria bacterium
AAGTAGTGGGTATAACGCTCAGAAGTAGTGGGTTTAACGCTCAGTAACACACCAAAGTAGTGGGTATAACGCTCAGAAGTAGTGGGTATAACGCTCACTTGGGGGACAAGTAGTGGGTATAGCGCTCAGTAAAATTGATAAATCAACATGTAACGTAATGATTTAAAAAGATTTTTTCCATTTGAAAAATTGCCTATCCTTTTATCCTTTATCTAACCATATATAAATATATATTTAACCTTTAGATACACTACGTAGTGACATTATCTAATACTGAGAAAGACTAAATAAAATTCGAGAATATACCGCTGATGGACAGCCGGACGATGCCTACGGCACCGTATTTAAAATATGTGGAAAACGCTTGCAGCGTTTACACACAAATTTCAAACACTTCGCCCCGCCTGACCACAGCAATCACCAACCTCGATGACTTACAGATCGAGGCATTCAACAAGCGCTTACGCTACACAAATTTATAAATATTATTTTTTTAATTTTCTCAATTCATAAATTCCCGTCTTAACAACCTACGAAGTTTTTGTAATCAGTTGATTGAGCGATGTAGTGGAGATCATTCGAGAGTCGCGCAGGAGCGCGTGAACGAATGATCCACCGTTAGCACGATCTATCTCCCCACGATAAGCGGCACATGGATGTGCTGCGACCATCCGCGCCGGTGTGCGCCAGAGGCCATAGGACGCGGCACAGGCTCAAAAACGAATTTTTTGTCTACCTGTCTTGGTGCAAGTGCGGGAGCGCGCTTAAAACGCTTCCTATGCGGTTTAGAGGGTGTGCCAAAGTAGAGAAATAAGAATCATCCCGCCGTGGCTATTCCAGCAAAAAATGGCATGCACAAAAAAGGCTAAAAATAACTTGAATAATAAGAATAAGTATATTATTATTCTTATTATGAAATAAACAATCACAAGGGGTTTTTGGTATGCAGCAGAACAGCGGAATTCCAGCAGATGTAAAAGATCGCATCATATCCACCGCAAACGCGCTTTACGAGCAATCCGGGCAGCAATCTATGCCTACGGTTGACCAAGTGCGCCGTGCAGCCAAAGTGGATATGAACGCCGCTTCTCAAGTTATGCGCGAGTGGCGAAGGGCGCAAACGGCACAATCAACGCCAGTGGTAGTAAATATCCCGGAGCTGGTACAAACCGCCTCTACCAATGCCGTAATCGCTATCTGGCAGCAGGCTCAAGAGTTGGCCAACGAAAACCTTAAAAACGCGCAGGGTGCGTGGGAGCAAGAGCGCCAAGAGCTGGATGCCATGCGTGCAGAGCTGGCCGAAGCATTTGAAGCACAGGCCGCCGAGCTGGAACAAGTTAAAGCGCAGCTCGCCCAAGCCAACGACCTTGCCGCCAATCAAGCAAAAGAACTTGTGCAGCTCAAAGAGCAATACCAGGGGGCGATCACCCAATCAGAAAAAGCAGAAATCAAACTCAATGAAATTGAGCGCAATGCCAACGCGCTTAGACTTGAGCGTGATGAAGCCGTGAAGGGTACACAGGCTGCGCGTGAAAAGGCGGCGAAGCTGGAAGGTGCGCTAGAAGCGGTACAGTCACAAAACAAAGATTTGCTCGATGCCATTGGTCGTGCAGAAAATGGTAAGAAATAACCATTATGGCGGCTGTACAAGCCGCCACTAGGTGAATGTATGGCAAATTTAGATGAAGTAGCCGAACAACTCTTAGAGCTGGCCGACCTGATTACTGATGTTTTATCTGACGTTGAAAAAGGCGAGTTATCGGCAGAGGCCGCGCTATCCTGCTTGCAGTACCACCCGCAGCTAATCGCTCAAAAAGCCATGCTGCTTAAAGCACATGTTAAGTTTTCGGTTCCCATTGATGAATCTGAAAAAAAGGCGATCCGTGACCACTTGTTATCAAGCGTACACTAACAAAAGTGCGCATGAATTAAGTTAGATTCTGCGATCAATTCATGCGTCATATCCAGCGCTTCGGCCTCGCTGATCCTATCCACTAAGGGTAATGCGTTGTTTAAAAGCATAGTTTTAGTGGTTATATC
>JANYIO010000290.1 GCA_025362015.1 Gammaproteobacteria bacterium
ACATTACTACAAATATTTTCACTGACCCTTTTCGAAAAAACACTGTTAAAACAGCTTATTCCTGATGTCGACTACAAGGAACCACTCAACGAAAACGATAACCAATTGAATTTGTTTGAGTTTTTAACCGGACACTAGTGAAAATACAATAAAAAACGCGACTTTTTTAGTCGCGTTTTTTATTATTGGTGTCATTAAATATTTCAATCAATTGTACACACCAATTAACAGTTTCTTGCTACCAACTCCTCGCATCAGCAGATCAATTTTTCACGCTTTATTTTGTTGGAGGCGCACTAGCAGGTGTATATACCTGCAAAGCGGCTGTTACAAATACTAAAGGTGCATTCCAATTAATAGCAACTTCATTACTAGCATAGCTACAGGTGTCATCCAGATAAGATTTGGCGGCTAGCTTCGAAGGATATGGTGTACTACAACCACTTTTATCTTCCTGACCCGGGTTTGGCCCACCAACCAAAAACCCTGGAATAGCACCGGCAATACCATCAGCCGATGATGGACGATGATGAATATTGACTGGCGTGAGACCGCCAAAACCGGTCACAAATGAATAATCTGTGGCATTGCGCCCTAGCAAATAATCAAGCAGTGCCTGCGCTGATCGCAAGTACTCAGTTTTGGTTTTATCTAACTGATACGCAGTCAGCAACATAAATGCCTGACCTGCTGCACCAGAGTTACTCCCCCAGACAAAATCACCACTCACCATCGAAACAGCATAAGCAGAAGTTGCTTTTTTGGTAGCATAACCTGCCGCCACACCGTCAATTCTGCTTTTAATAAGGTTTTTATCAGCGAGGGAAGTGAGTGAGCTTAGGTTGTTTGCCAATGAAACCCACGCCAGGCTTTTTACCCCACCCCACCATGGTACATCTGCTGTGACGGTAGTTGGATTCATCGCCACGTAGTAACTATCATCTTTAGTAGTGATATAAAGTTCAGCAGCAGCCCATACAAATTCGTCACTTGCATCGCCGTCGCCATAGACACCGGTTTGAATATCGCTTGGTTGACTGTAATAAATAGCCGGGTTTGCTTTAGCCCAAGCGTACGCAAACTTGGATGCGGCAAGCATTTTTGCTGACATACCCGGAAAAGTCGTTTCGTATGCAGCATAAATACGGCTGGCAGTAGCCATAACAGCAGCAAAATCAAGCGCCGAAGTAGTAGTTTTTTGTACCACATAGCGATCGGAAGTGTCTGCAGCAGGCATTACAAAGCCGCTAAAACCCTTGCTGGTGAGTTTGAAATAAACGCCACCATCATTAGGGTCTTGCATCGCCAACATCCATTCCAGATTCCACATAACTTCATTCAGTAAATCAGGTACTGCATCGCCACTCTCAGGAATATTATTGTTTTGGGCATTAAAATAGGCGGGTAAACTTTCATAGGCAGCCATTAGCATATAAGTACTAATACCTGAGTTGACGATGTATTTATTGTAATCGCCTGCGTCATACCAACCTTTGGGGGCGGAAATAATCGTACCTGCCGGACGAGCAAGGGTAGCAGCCGAGGCGTGGACAATGACTTTATCATCCGGGTGGCCAGCATCACGCTTATAAACACCGGCATTGGCTTCCAATAAAGCCGTGCTGGCGCGTTGATAGTAGTAAGCTTTGACAAGGGCAGAATTCAAAGCATCGTAAGCTGTTGCAGAGACCTTGAAACTTGCGGGAGCAGCTATACCTGCAACTCTCAATTCATAATTACCGGTAGTGGTCAGGGTACTAACGTCGGCCAGTTTTACCGATTCAAGCGCTGGGCCCCAGGTTGCAGCAGCAGTGAGGGTACCGGCTAGAGCGACAGTTTCGGTACCCGCATTCACTAAAGTAAAAGTAGTTGCATCTACCGCAGGAACAACTGCTAGTTTTTCAGCGTTTGGGCTATAGCCAACCTGATTGAGCTTGATTTTGACAGGTACTGTTACCACCGGTGGAATTACTGCATGAATACAAGGACTGGTCGCACCGACAGGCGTAGTGCCAAGAGTAGCTATTCCACCATCAGTGGAGGTCAAATTAATCCAGTTTAAATTAAAAGGGCTAGCTTTCATTTGCACACATACAGAATGAGTACCTTCACTGATGTGGCCTAACGTTTGATTGATGCTTGCCCAAACTTGCCAGTCGCCAGTTGCAGCTTCTAGCTTAAAGTCACTGCCAACGGCCACACTGTCAATTTCCAAATAAAAAGCACCGCCACTTTGCGCAGATGCTACGCGCGCCTCAGCCGCAAAAGTACCGGTTTTAGCAACGATGATGGTGTATTCCAGCCACTCCTCAGGATCGATATAACCAACATCAAAACCGCCATCAGTATCGGTAGTTTCTTCAATATCTACAGCGTCGGTACGATATTTACCTGGGATATTAGTAGAAGTTGTATCGGAAAAACGTAAGTAATCTTCGACTTGTAGTTTAAGACTGGTAGCGATACCAGCACTTGATGTAGCTGCAGAACTTACTGCCGTAGAGCTCGCGGCTGCCGAACTAGAACTGACTAATACAGCGTCTGGCTTTTTACCAGCACTACCACAAGCACTTAGCAAAGTGCCAATACAGAATAAGGCCAAATACCCTAAAGTTTGTTTGATATTCATTTGAATTACCCTAAATTCTCGAGGACTTATAGCCCGAGTGATTGTTATTAACTCTCTTGTTTGTTGACCTTGGCAAAGCAAGGAAGCTCATATTAGCTAGAGATATTCGAAATAACGCTCCACTTTACCCGGAAACGTAAAGTGCTTATTGAATAGAAGGGATGTTCGCTAATGTAAAAAAATATAGGACGGATTTTTGGTTAGACTATCCAGACAACAAATGTATCTGGAAAGTACTTAGAGTAGTACGCAGGGTCAATGCTAAACTAATAGCTTCGATACTCGACCATTCGTCACGTTCTACAGTGCGAGAAAACAATAATGAAAAATAGTTTTTTAAATATTAATGAAGTTTTTCTGATTCTCACCATCGTTGAATCGTTATTTTTGAGTATTTTGCTAAAGGTCCTGCCATCTAAATACCAGCAGCCACGCAATATCCTGACATTTTTCTTTGCGCTAATCTCGGGGATGCTACTTACCACGCTGATTACATGGAATAGTTATTTGCAAACACAACCCATTGCCCACTCAGATTTGGTGCCGTTAATTCTGTCTTGCTGCCTGCTGCTGCAAGGGCCCATTTTGTATTTCTACTTGCGTTCTTTGTCGGAATCAATTCTCTGGTGGCGATGGGTGAATGTGTTACATCTGTTGCCATCACTGCTAGTATCAAGCATCATTCTAGTTTTTGATATTGATGTTATTGCCTGGCTGCCATGGACGCCTCTATCACCGAGAGAGCAAGCTGCGGTTAAGTTTATATGGGCGATTTTTAAATGCTTGCCGTTGCTCTATGTGTTGGTTTGCTTCTATGTAGAATACCGCTTACGTCAACAGCTCAAAAATGTTTACTCCACTATTTCAGCAAAAGAATTAGTCTTGGCCGATCTGGTGTTGATTGGTTTCTTTATGCAATCGTTTTGGTCTGTTGCTGCGTATTTTTTAAGCGGCTATATCAGTGGCGAAATGAATGACCTGCTGGGAATATTGAACAATTATTTAACCGTTATACTCGTCAATATGCTATTTGCCTTTGGCATAATAAATACCCGCCAACAATTAAATGTGGTGCCTATTGAAGCAACGAAATCAGTCGATATTGCTAAAATAAATGAAAAAATAGCGACAATAGAACGCGGCTTGCATGAACAAAAATTGTACCTGGATAGCCAAATCAATTTAGATCGATTTTCAGAGCAAATTAATATTAAATCGCGTGATGTTTCGGTCATTATAAATTCACATTACCAATCTAATTTTTTTGAATTTATTAATGGTTTTCGCGTTGAAGAAGCCAAGCGCTTATTGGTTGCACCCGAGTGCCGGGAAGATACAATTTTAGATATTCTTTACAAATCCGGCTTTAATAGCCAATCAGCTTTTCACCGATTTTTTAAACGTATTGTGGGCCTTACTCCATCGGAATATCGTAAATCGGTGATGAAAGCTAACACTAAAACAGATAAATGAAAAAGGCCGTGCGCAACAATAGAAATAACAACAGAAAAATAATCTCAGCAAGCTAGTCGGGGTTCTGCAGCCTATATTAGATAAACCCCGCCATAAGATGACCACAACATAAACAACACCAATGCAGACGCGAAAAAGTTGCGGCAAGCAAATAATGGTTCAAAAAAAGGGATAAACCAACTGAATTTCAACAAAAATAGGCCTTAAATGGAACACGCTAGCACACGCGTGCTAGACGCATGGGAAAAAATGGCGCAAGCGGGCGAGATAAAGATACATTAACTAATGCGAGCCAAAAACTGCGGCAGTGGTTACCGAGATAATAGACAAAAGGGCGTAATTGATTGCGCCCTTTTTTTATTTCCGAAATGGCATAAAGGAAATTCATATCAACAAAATAATATTAATAATAATAATAATAAAATAATTTTTATAACGAAATGACTTCCAATAACAAAAAACTTCCATTAGCTATTCTTCAATCTCTGTTAGCTGCCTGCAACACCCAACAATAAAGCTTATTCCACCATTTTCTCTTTTAGAAAATACCGCAATAAAGTCGTCAAAGTAAACCATATGCCTTCACTGCCCAGAAAATGTCGCCTATTGCAGCATTTATAAAAAGGCGGATTCAACCGCGAAGTGCATAACTCAACCCGTATAGGAAAAGAGATCAGCTGCCTGTAAGCTCGTCGCTTTTTCTCCGGCAAGAGATATGAGATGAGAACTTACAAGCAACTGACCTACGAACAACGATGCCAGA
>JANYIO010000292.1 GCA_025362015.1 Gammaproteobacteria bacterium
CGCACCCAAACTAGAAATAGTGAAGCATCCACCCTGCATATCAGCAGGCATTAATTTGCCATCGCGTGCCTTTTTCGCCATGGCATTAATTTCATCGGTCAATTCCCACAAGCCCTTTTTATCAACATTGCGGATAACCGGAACCATCAAACCATTAGGGGTATCAACTGCTACACCTATGTGGACGTATTTTTTTTGCACCATATTTTCACCATCGTGATGCAGAGATACGTTGAACGTAGGTTCGGCCACCAATGCAGCAGCACAAGCTTTTAACAAGAATGGTAATGGAGTAAGTTTACTGCCACGCTTTTCAGCTTCAGCTTTCAAACCATTGCGGAAAGCTTCCAAATCGGTGATATCTGCATCATCCCATTGCGTAACATGGGGCACGTTCAACCAACTGCGAGTCATATTTTCGGCAGTGATTTTTTTCACTTTGCTCATTTTGACAAGTTCAATTTCACCAAACTTGGCAAAATCAACCGCTGGTACGCGCGGGATACCTGAACCGCCACCAATAGGTGATCCTGATTGTGCTGCTGCGACAATGGGTTTCACATAACTACGCACATCATCTTTCAACAAGCGATCACGCGGTCCAGTACCTTTCACCTTACCTAGATCTACCCCCAACTGACGCGCCATTTTGCGCACCGCAGGGCCTGCATACACATCACCGGTTTGCACAACCTCTTCGACTGCAACTGCTTTTGGTGCGACAGCTGCAGCTATAGGTGGTGCTTCAGCTTTTGTAGGAGTAGTGGTTGCTGGAGCGGGAACAGAAACCGCTGCACCGCCTACAGTTGCCAACACACCAATAACTGAGCCTTGGGATACTTTATCACCTAACTTCAACGCAATACTGACAACTTTTCCGGCGGCAGGTGCCGGGATTTCCATCGAAGCCTTGTCAGTTTCAAGCACGATTAATGAATCGCCTTCAGCAACTTCGTCGCCCACTTTCACGCAAATCTCAATAACTTCAACGCCTTCAGCACCGCCAATATCGGGTACCGGCATGCGTATTTCGGCTGCAGCCGTTGGCGCAGATGCCACAGCAACAGGAGCCGCGGTGACAGGAGAAGCAACTGGCGCAGGAGCCGCCGCAATGCCTTCTGCTTCAACCTCAATAAGTAAACCGCCTTGCGAAACTTTATCGCCAAGCTTTACCTTAACAGCAACAACTTTACCTGCTGCACTCGCAGGAATTTCCATTGAAGCTTTGTCGGTTTCTAAAACCACAATTGAATCTTCAAGGGCGATGATGTCACCGACTTTTACGGTAATTTCAATAACTTCAACACCTTCGGCGCCGCCAATATCCGGGACATTAATTGCTTGAATTGCCACTGTAGTTCCTCACTCGTCTTTGCTTTTATCAAAAGCTTTAAAATTTGTTCAATGCAAATGCACCGCGCTGAATAAAAACGCGCCCTCTTTGTGAGAGGGCGTTTGATTTACACGCTCATTGGATCCGCTTTTTCGGGATCAATGCCAAATTTCTTAATGGCTTTAGCAACCACGTCCGCTTTAATCTTACCTTGATCAGCCAAGGATTTCAGCGCCGCAATCACCACGAAATAACGATTAACTTCAAAGAAATGGCGCAGCTTGGTGCGGGTATCACTGCGACCAAAACCTTCAGTACCTAGCACCATGTAATCACCTGGAATATAACCGCGCAATTGCTCCGAATAGGTTTTCAGGTGATCCGTAGAAATAATGAACGGATCATTTCGCCCTTCTAAGCGACCTTCCAGCTGCTGTGTAATGTATGGTTTACGTGGCTTTGCTGTTGGATTGAGCATGTTCCAACGGGTAGCACGTTGGCCATCGCGAGTTAATTCATTGACGCTGGTTACGCTCCATACATCTGCTTCCACATCAAAATCTTTACGCAGGATTTCAGCAGCAAAACGCACTTCGCGCAGAATAGTACCCGCACCCATCAACTGAACACGGTTTTTGGCTTTGCCAGTACCCTGCTCTAACAAGTAAATGCCTTTAATGATGCCAACTGCCGTACCTTCTTGCATATCCGGATGAGCGTAGTTTTCATTCATCAAAGTGATGTAATAGAAGCAGTTTTCTTTGTCGTGGTACATGCGCTTAATGCCGTCTTGAATGATCACAGCTAGCTCATAAGAGTAAGTAGGATCATAGGTACGACAGTTAGGAATAGTATTGGCCAATACATGGCTGTGACCATCTTGATGCTGCAGACCTTCGCCATTTAAGCTGGTACGACCAGCCGTAGCACCGAGCATAAAGCCGCGCGCCTGCGAATCGCCTGCTGCCCACGCCAAGTCACCAATACGTTGGAAACCAAACATCGAATAGTAAATATAGAATGGAATCAGCGGCATATTGTGATTGCTATATGACGTTGCTGCCGCAATCCACGAAGACATAGAGCCCGCTTCGTTAATACCTTCTTCCAGAATCTGACCGGTGGTTGATTCCTTGTAGGACATCATTTGGCCATCATCATGAGGCTTGTATTTTGGCTCTTCAGCAGAATAGATGCCGATTTGCTTAAACATACCTTCCATACCGAAAGTACGCGCTTCATCTGGCACTATAGGTACAATTTGTTTGCCGATATTTTTGTCTTTTACCAGTGAAGACAAAATGCGCACGAAGGCCATAGTGGTAGAGTTTTCACGCTCACCGGTACCTTTTAATTGCGCAGCAAAAGCTTCTAACTCGGGAGTTTGCAATGCGGTAAAGTCAGCTTTACGTGATGGTAAATAACCATTCAACGCTGCCCGACGGGCACGCATATAAATCATCTCTGGCGCGTCTTCTGCCGGACGATAGTAAGGAAGCTTGGGTAAATCGGCATCGCTCACTGGAATACCAAAACGATCGCGGAAGATACGCAAGCTTTCAACATCGAGTGATTTAACGGAGTGAGTTTTATTGATTGCTTCACCTGAACTGCCCATGCCATAACCTTTTACAGTTTGAGCAAGAATCACCGTGGGCTGACCTTTAGTATTTACTGCGTTGTAATAAGCGTTGTAAACCTTGTGCGCATCATGGCCGCCACGGGCTAAAAACAGAATGTCTTGATCAGACAGGTCTTTTACCAGCTCTAACAACTCAGGGTATTTGCCGAAAAAATGTTCACGGGTGTAAGCACCGCCGTTAGCTTTGTAGTTTTGCATTTCGCCATCAACAACTTCATTCATCCGTTGTTGCAGCAAGCCGGTTTTGTCTTTTGCCAACAAGTCATCCCAACCGCGACCCCAAAGTACTTTGACTACGTTCCAGCCAGCACCGCGGAATACTCCTTCTAATTCTTGTACGATTTTGCTGTTACCGCGCACAGGGCCATCAAGGCGTTGCAAGTTACAGTTGATCACGAAAATAAGATTATCCAGCTTTTCGCGGCCAGCAAGGGCAATTGCACCCAAACTTTCTGGCTCATCACATTCGCCATCGCCCAAAAAGGCCCAGACTTTACGATCGCCTACTTCAATCAAGCTACGGGCGTTCATGTAACGCATTACGTGTGCTTGATAAATCGCTTTGATGGGGCCAAGGCCCATGGAAACGGTAGGAAATTGCCAATAATCCGGCATCAACCAAGGGTGCGGGTAAGAAGACAAGCCACCACCATCAACTTCACGGCGGAAGTTATCGAGGTGTGATTCATCCAACCGGCCTTCTACGAACGAGCGAGCATACATACCAGGCGATACATGGCCTTGGAAGTAAACCAAATCACCTGGTTTATCCCCGTCGTTACCACGGAAAAAATGGTTGAAACCCACATCATATAAGGTGGCGGATGATGCGAAGGAGGCAATATGGCCACCCAAGCCTTCGTCGTTATCATTGGCGCGCATGACCATTGCCATGGCATTCCAACGCACGATAGAACGAATTTTGCGTTCAAGCGCGACATCACCCGGAGCAACTATTTCCTGATCAACTGAAATAGTGTTGCGATAAGGAGTTTGGATGGATGAAGGCTGATCAATACCTTTATTAACAGCAGACTCAGAAAGCGCTTTCAGTAAATAAATCGCACGATCTCTACCGCCGTGGCGAACTACGGACTCTAAAGCATCCAACCATTCTTTGGTTTCAATGGCATCGATATCTTGCAGCATTCAATTCTCCTCAGCCTGCGCTCTAAGCGCATATATAAACGTATCGACAGTTTCTTAAGCTAGTCTGTCACACAAATTAGGGTTCGCATTATTACCCAATTTTTTACGATTCCCAAGCAATTAAGAAGAAAAAAGCTGATTAATGTATACAAAAACGCACCAAAAAACAGCATTATGGATATAAATACCCTTGTTGCTTTTGTTGATAATCCGCCACATTTTGAATGGACTCAAAATCTTTTAGGTTTTCAAATTTATCGGTTGACAACCACAAGCGCCGATTTTTCTGTAAAAAATTCGCTTCATAATAAGCGCGCAATGATTCTGGAGTAATCCTATAAACTGCGGAGAGTAATTCTTGCTGACGCGAAAATTCTTTATCATTCAATAAAATACTTTGCCAATATTTTTCTGCCTGTTCCGTCAAAGATACTGGCACCTCGCGCAATCGCGATAACAACGCACTTTTATTATTTGTAAAGTTCGCTGTTAAATTTAGTGAAGCATTAGCCAAAAAAGTATTTATTTGTGCAACAATTTCTTCACCACTAACAGTAGGGGACTGCACCACAAACACACTGGACTCTACATTTTTTAGAGACAATGGCAGAAGCTCCACAATATAACCCAGCTGTTTTTCAGTGCGTAACTGATTGTAAAAATCAGGCTGCAGAATCTGACCGAGCAACATCATATGTGCTGCATCCTCTACGGCAGGTGATTGCGCCTGCACATACAAAACAACGGCATGATCTTTATGCGCCAGAGGATAAGCATACAACCAGGACTTATTTTGTTTATTTTCTGAACGCAACACTTTTGCCAATTGTGGCAAACGATCGGATTGCTTTTTCAGTAATTGATGCTCTATTAACGCCGCTAACTTAATAGCATCCTGTGAATATAAATTACCATATGCAAAGGCTTCTATTTTTGCGCCGGTCAACACTTTAGAACCAAAATATTTAAATGATTCAAATGATATTGGCAACAAGGCTTCTGCATATTCACGAGAACCCCAATAGGGAAGGTATTGCAAGCGCGGAATTTTTTTTATCAACACATCGTAGGGTAGATCTTTATCGTCATTGCGCCACTCACGTATCAAGTCATCTTTAATTTTGTCAAATCGATTTTGCGTAAAGCTGGCTTGTTCAATAACATCAATTATTTTATTGAACAATAAGTTTTGTTTATCGCTATAGCCAGCTACATATAGATCAAACCCACGCGAGTTAGCCTCAACGGAAAAAGTTAATCCGGCCCAGCGTGCAGGATAGGTATATTCATTAAGCTGATCCATCACCAAAGCGACAAATAATTGTGTGCGCGCGGTATTCTCCAATGAGCTATTCAATATAGGTAATTTAAAACGAAAGCTGAGCTCTGCTTTAGGCGAATGATAATATTGATCTTGCAGAAACCACAATTTAAATTGGTCATGACTCATCAATAATGTAGGGATATTTTTTTGCGCCAAACCATCTGACGCCAGCAACACTGAAGGTGTTTTAACTGCGGTATTTTTGGGAATAAAAATATTGCGTTCTGGTAAAAATAATTTCTGACGATAAGCAGACTTCAATTCTAATACTTCAGGAATACCAACCGTATAGGTATAGGGCGTTTGATAATAAGGGGTAACCTCCATTTGTCCCCCTTCCGGGGCAACGACTTCTGGCGCTACCAAGGCAATCATTGCGTTATCTTTACGTAAATAACCTACCGCTTGTTTAATTAAATTTTCATCAAAATTGGCATAAGTATATGCCCCCCTTAATACATCCTGAGCAGGGTAATCTTGCATAGCTTGTGATAGCCCGATAACACTATCTAAAGCCGATAACGTTTCATGGAAACGAAACTCCAAGTCTGCCATTTTCTTCAGTTCATCGAAGCGCCAATCCACAATACCACGCGCGCTTACCATTTTTAAATTTTCAAACAATGCCGTGACAATTTGATTTTTTGCTTTTACACCTTCTTTTGTGAGGGTAATAGAAATTTGAAATAATCCTTCCTCATGGCTTGTTAATAACTCACCTGCAGTCAAGGTTTCAGCCCAGCCCAAACTTTTTAATAATGATAACAAACTCCCGGAAGCTTCACTGCCGAGAAAATGCCCCAAATAGCCCCAGGGTTTAGTTTGATAATAAGCAGCATAATGGGGAATTGGAAAAGAAAAAGTTAACTTACGCAACTCTTTAACTGGCTTAATACTAAGGCTAATTGGCAATGCATCGGCAGGAAACAAATTAGGATAATTATCGACTATTACTTTGTTACGATTCACGATCAGGGTGAAGCGTGATTCAACCATTTTTTGCAATTCGTCTAAAGGTTGCCTACCAATAACAACCAGCGTCATCAAATTTGCTGAATAATAATTTTGGTAAAAAGCCAACAAATCATTCCGCAAACTATGGCCTTCACTATCGGCCAACGTCGCTAAACTACCAACCGAAAAACTGGCTGCAGGATGTTCCGAATTAAACAAGCTACGATAGGCATCCCATTCGCGTCGATCATCATCATTGATTGTGCCGAGATATTCAGCGTTGACAGCATTTTTTTCATGTTCAATGTAAGTCGCATCAAATAATGGGGCGATAAAAAATTGTGCAAAACGATCAAGCGCAGGCTCTAGATGTGCATTTTCAATATCAAAAAAATAACTCGTGTTTTCTTCAGCGGTATAAGCGTTAACATTGCCACCATGCTGACTGATAAATTTTTGATATTCACCGGCAGTGGGATATTTTTCAGTACCCAAAAATAACATATGCTCCAGGAAATGTGCCAACCCTGGGCGTTGCTTTGGATTTTGGTTACTGCCAATTCGTATGTTTAACGCTGCAGCCGACTTCTCGGCCTTAGTATCGGAAATGAGTAATGCTTTTACCGTATTGTTCAGTGTGATGTAACGATAACTGCGAGTATCATTTTCGCTCTTAATTACTTTTGATATTTTAAGTGCTGAAGGCTGCTGAGCCTGTGTAGGATTGACAACCACAAGCAGTAACAGAATAACCAGGTTCTGCCAACGAAACATAATATTCGGCATTGCGTTGAAGGCCATCATTATTGCGGATCAACTTGCGCAGATTTAGGCCAGGCATGAATAATTGCTTTTACCAGAGTCGCTAGGGGTATCGCAAAAAAAACGCCCCAAAAACCCCATATTCCACCAAACACCAGCACCGCTAAAATAATAGCAACCGGATGTAAGTTTACTGCTTCAGAAAAAATTAAAGGCACCAGGATATAACCATCCACTGCGTGCATTATGGCAAAGGAAACACTCAGGGAAATAAATTCCGGGCTCCAACCCCATTGATAAAAGCCAACCATAACAACAGGAATACTCGCAGCCGCTGTACCAACATAGGGAATCAACACCGACAACCCCACAAGAATTGCAAGTAATATTGCATAGTGCAAATCAAGCACAGAGAACAGCACATACGACACCGCAATCACAATAAAAATTTGTATCACTTTTCCGCGCACATAATTGGCTGCTTGCTGAATCATTTCGCGCCAAACTCTACGCATCATAGGGCGGTGTTTCGGCAAAAAACGACCTAGCCAAGTGAGGATTAAATGACTATCTTTTAAAAATAAAAACACCAGAATAGGCACCAAAATAAGATAGCCGAGGATCGCGACAAGTACAAATAGCCCAGCTCGTGAAGCACTCAATAGTTTTTCCCCAAGATGGCTAGCTTGACCGTTAGACATGTCGATAAGATCATGGAGTTGCTGGGTAGTAAGAATATGCGGATATTTTTCTGGCAACAAAAATAAATCATGTTGTATCCGATGAAACATATTCGGTAATTCAGCCAGGAGTTTAATGAGCTGCTGCCATAAAATCGGCAGTAATATGAGTATTAAAACAGCAAGAATAGCGATTAAAAATGCAAAGGCAATTGAGATTGCAGGAAGGTGAGGTACACCCCATTTTTTCATACGATCTACTAATCCCTGCAATAAAAAAGCAATGATAATAGCGGCAATCATTGGGGCAATAATTGGGCCCAATGAAATCAGAATCACCCAAACAGACAACAATATAACGACTAACAGCAACGCTTCTTCATTGGAAAAATATTTATCAACCCAAGAGCGAAAAACTTTCAACATAGAATTATCTCGTTTGTTTCACACCACAATAATCGCATCCAACCATGAGACGAAAATAATGGAACTGAGGAGAAATAATGAAACTATTGTTTGCAAATCAGGTAGTAATACACCCCGTCCTGCACGTAAAACCCTTGAATAACTTGTCCGGTAATCTGCGCAAAAGAAACAAAATCTTTCAGCGAACCCACATCCGTCGCCAATACTCGTAGCAACTCACCTGCAGCTAGTTCACGTAAGGCTTGCTTGGCTTTCAGCAAAGGCAAAGGACACCGCAATCCGCGCGCATCCATTTCTGCCGTTACTCGCTGTGTTAAAACGCTTGCGTTGGCTAAAGCAATTAAAGCTTGCGGAATTTCTGACATGCTGAGTTCTATTTTCAAGGCAATTGTTTCAAATTAAGGCATTATTGTGTTCCAACTCCAGGGAGTACACATTGCTTATCAATTCGCTACCCATACTCCGATTGGTAACTGTCGAACTAAACACTAAAAAGCTAATCCAAGCCTTTACTGGCATAGCCATTGGGCACCAAAACCGCTAAAGTGCGCCGCAAGAGACTAACACAGCCAGCATTGAGATTGTCATCTAAAACCTGGCACACAAACCGTTATTCAGGAGTTTTTATTTATCGTGATTTGCCTTCTAATCCGTCAGCTAATGATTGCAGCCAGCCTTGCACTATGTGCCAGCCTAGCCTTAGCCGAAGTTGAACTTCCCGTATTAGGTGACACTAGCTCTGCTATGGTATCGCCAATTCAAGAAAAAATACTGGGTCAACGTTATTTGAAATTGTACCGCAGTCAGGTGCCTACGTCCTCAGACCCGCTAGTAATTAACTATCTTGAACAGCTCATTAGTGAACTCACGCCCTATAGCCAACTCGATGACAAGCATATCGATCTAGTCTTGGTTAAAAATGATACGCTCAATGCCTTTGCCATACCCGGTGGTGTTATGGGGGTTCATACCGGGGTATTCAACTACGCTAAAACAGAGAATCAACTGGCTGCCATATTGAGCCATGAAATGGGTCATCTGAGCCAACGCCACTATGCACGTATGCTGGAGCAACGTAAAAACTCCATGGTTCCCATGTTGGCGGGAATGATTGCAGGCTTAGCATTACTCGCCAATAGTCATAGCGATTCAGGTATGGCTGTGATGATGGGAACCCAAGGAGCAGTTCAAGCGGCCGCACTGAGTTTTAGCCGAGAAAATGAGCAAGAAGCAGATCGTATTGGCATGCAAACCATGATTGAAGCCAAACGTGACCCCTATGCGGCCGCAGACATGTTTGAGGAAATGCTTCATGCGAGCAATTCGCGTCATCCGCCAGAATATTTACTCACTCACCCGGTAACAGAACGACGTGTCGCTGATGCACGCAACCGTGCCATGCAATATAGTAAAAAACCTTACCCGGACAACATTGAATTCCAACTTATGCGTTCAAGAACTCGCTTTGAGCTGGAACAAACACCTCAAATCGCCGTAAAACGCTTTAAAAGCGAAGTGGATGGCGAGAGTGATTCACCCGATGCAAGCAGTTACGGTTTAGCACTGGCCTATTCCCAAACTGGTCAATACGATGCGGCCCGCGCCACCTTACAACCCTTGTTAAACAAAGATCCCAAACGTATTACTTACCTGATTATGAGTGCGGACATAGATATCGCCGCCGAACACTACAAACCAGCATTAGATCTACTGGAATCCCAACTAAAACTTAACCCTGATAACTATCCTTTAACAATTCGTTACGCCGAAGCCTTGATGAAATCTGGCCTTTACGCCAAATCTGCTGATTTGCTCGACCACTACTCACGCAAACGCAACAACGATGATTACGTATGGTATTTGCTCGCCGAAGTGAATGGTTTGAATGGCAATATTCTCGGCGTACACGAAGCGCGCGCGGAATATTTTATCGCCAACGGTATTTACGATAAGGCACAAATTCATATTCGAAATGCACTAAAACTTGCAAAAGGTAACTTTCAACGCACATCGATTCTGGAAGAGCGCTTGAAATATGTACAACGTGAGATGCAGGAAATGAGTTATTAAATAGATTGAAAAAATTCCGTTGTTGCCACAATCATTATCAGGAAACCCCATGCAAATAAAAAATATTTTTATACTTTTATTAATATTTTTTTTAACTGCTTGTGTTACTCAGCCTAGCCCTAAAATTCTTGTATCGCTTAGTGATAACCAAACACTTGATTTTACTGGCAAGGGAGCGGCGGCTGGAATCATGCTGGATTCTGTAATGGGCGGTGCAGGAATCGCAATAGGGATTGCAATTGATAAAGGCATAGCGAAAGATATCGCAAAGAATTTAAGCAACCATATACCATTATTTAATATCGTTGATAATATTGATCAACAACTCAAAACCGCAATAACAAAAAATCATTTAAAATACTTGCCCAATTTGCAGATCGCAATAGAACATTATGGCTTCAAAACATTTTCTAGTGGCGAAGATGCAGCATCTGCCTGGCTGGAGGTAAACTTAACCATAGATGAACAGAAGATTAATATGCGTTACCCTGAAAATTTTGATCACATAGATTCCGCAAACCTAGTATCAGTGAAAGAAAATCCTGAAGTAGCCTATAGGTTATTGAACAGTGCCGTTCAACAGGTCGTTAATAATATTATCGTTATCGTAAAAAAATAAATTCCATTGCAAACCAGTATGTCTATTTTTGGTGCCAATATTTAGCCACTAAAAATGAATTTTATAGCTTTACTTCCCTCATGACCAAATTGAACAACAAGATACCTCTCCCCCTACTCTCTTGACCTTGCATGTTTTATTAGCATTGGGTCTTTCTGGATTTGGTCTTTCTGGACTGTAGGTTATCGGGCAAATATGGTAACTTGAGCGCCCGCTTGACAGCACCCTATTTTTAATGTGAATTTCAGTCAAACCAAACAATTTGGTTGCTGTGGAGCGCTGTCACAGATTCAGTTTTATTTGGAGTGCCGTTCATGGCTGTAGATCGTTCTGATATTGCAAAACTCGCTGTTCTGGCGCGCATCGCCATCTCTGATGATGCCGCCGATGAAGTGGCAAACCGTATTTCTACGGTGCTGGCGTTAGTTGATCAACTACAAGCCGTTAATACCGATGGCGTGTTGCCGATGGCACATCCCTTAGATGCCGTACAACGCTTGCGTGCAGATCTGGTGACCGAACCCAATCAGCGCGAACTGTTTCAGTCCATTGCACCTGCGATTCAGGATGGCTTGTATCTCGTTCCCCAAGTCATCGAGTAAACAGGTCATTGAGTAAACAAGTTATTGAATAAGCAAACATATTACGCTTCTCGCCGCCATAGCGCGCGTAACTGATTAGGAATTTTTTGAATGCACCAGTTAACCATCGCCGAGCTCGTAAAAGGCCTGCGCCGCAAAGACTTTTCCAGCACCGAAGTGACCCAACATTATCTCGATCGCATTGCGCGCCTGGATAAAACCTACAATTCGTTTATCACCGTCACACCGGCATTAGCACTGGCACAAGCCGGGCAGGCCGACAAGCGCCTGGCTGCCGGTAACGCCCCTGCCCTATGCGGCGTACCCATAGCCCACAAAGATATTTTTTGCACCATGGGCGTACGCACCAGTTGCGGCTCCAAAATGCTCGATAATTTTATCGCGCCCTACAACGCAACTATCGTCGATAACTATTTAGACTCAGGCGTGGTGATGTTGGGCAAAACCAACATGGATGAATTCGCCATGGGCTCTTCCAACGAAACCAGCTATTACGGACCCGTAAAAAACCCTTGGGCGACGGACTGTGTACCCGGCGGATCATCCGGCGGCTCAGCTGCTGCTGTAGCCGCTCACTTGGCACCGGCGGCAACTGCATCAGATACTGGCGGGTCGATTCGTCAACCAGCGGCCCATTGCGGATTAACGGGAATCAAACCCACTTATGGTCGCGTATCGCGTTGGGGCATGATTGCGTTTGCTTCGAGTCTCGATCAGGCCGGAACACTTACACGTACGGCTGAAGATGCCGCATTAATGTTGAACGACATGGCGAGCTACGACACCAAAGATTCCACCAGTGTTGAACGCGATGTTCCTGACTACACCACCACGCTGAACGATTCACTCAAAGGCTTAAAAATCGGTGTCCCAAAAGAATATTTTGGCGAAGGTTTAAATCCGCAAACTGCTGCGGCTGTCGAAGCCGCAATTAAAGTGTATGAAAGTTTGGGTGCAACAATTCACAGCGTCAGCCTGCCGCACACACATTTAGCAGTTCCTGCTTACTACGTGATTGCACCGGCAGAATGTTCAGCCAATTTATCGCGTATGGACGGCGTGCGTTTCGGTCATCGCTGCGAAAACCCAAAAGATTTAAACGACCTTTATATGCGTTCGCGCAGTGAGGGTTTTGGCGATGAAGTGAAGCGCCGCATTTTGGTTGGAGCTTATGCTCTCTCAGCTGGTTACTACGATGCCTATTACAGCAAAGCACAAAAAGTTCGCCGTTTAATTAAACAAGATTTTGTTGATGCATTTACTAAAGTCGACGTCATCATCGGACCAACATCGCCATCACCTGCGTTCAAATTTGGCGCAAAATCGAAAGACCCTGTCGCCATGTATTTGGAAGATATTTATACCATCGCGACAAATCTGGCGGGCTTACCCGGCTTATCAATCCCTTGCGGATTGGTGGATAACAAACCTGTTGGTTTGCAATTGATCGGCAATTTTTTTGCCGAAGCGCAATTATTAAATGCCGCGCATCAATTCCAGCAAGTCACAAGTTTCCACCAGCAAACCGCACCCGAGCACGACGCTCGCCGCGCGCACTGCGAACCACGCCGTGGACAAGAGGCGGCGCACCACCACGAGCGAGACG
>JANYIO010000293.1 GCA_025362015.1 Gammaproteobacteria bacterium
TCTGGCATCGTTGTTCGTAGGTCAGTTGCTTGTAAGTTCTCATCTCATATCTCTTGCCGGAGAAAAAGCGACGAGCTTACAGGCAGCTGATCTCTTTTCCTATACGGGTTGAGTTATGCACTTCGCGGTTGAATCCGCCAAACGGTTTTTTCTTCATTTGTCAGATTAGTCTATGCTTAAACGGAATTGATATGGAGTTGGATAAATGGTTGATTCTTCTTATGGCAAAATAAATGCCCTTATAGTCGATGATTTTGGTAATTTTCGCGCCACTCTCAATAATATACTGATGAGCTTGGGTATACGTTCGGTTGATTCTGTCGCGTCTGGTGAAGAGGCTTTACAGTTTTGTAAAGTTCGTACTTATGATTTGATTCTGTGCGATCAAAATTTAGGGAAGGGCAAATCAGGGCAACAAGTGTTAGAAGAATTGCGAGTAACAAGTAATCCCTGCAGAGAGAGTCTTTTTATTTTAGTGTCGGCGGAATCAAGTAAGAGCATTATTATGGCTGCTTATGATTATGAACCTGATGCCTATCTCACCAAACCCTTAAATGCCAAAGTACTTGATCAACGGTTGAGTCGATTATTTGAACAGCACGTGATGTTAAAACCAACCTATGCTGCGAGAAAGAAAGGTGATCTACATACGGCAATAGATTTATGTACGCAATTGATCGATAAGGGTGGTCGCAATACTAACGTTTGTCAAAAACTACTTGGACAGTTGTACTTGCAAAATAATGACGTGGCTTCGGCAGAAATGTTGTATCGCACCGTGCTTAATCAAAGGGAGTTGGAATGGGCGCAGTTGGGTATGGTTAAAACTAAAATCGCTCAAGGGGATTTGTTGAGTGCTCAGCAATGGCTGGGGGAAATATTACACCGTAACCCTCAGTGTTTAAAAGCCTATGATTTTCAAGTTGAGATACATCGGGAGCAGGGTAATACGGAACGTATGCAAGCGGTACTGCAGACAGTAACCGATCTTTCACCCTTGTCGATTTTACGTCAGCAAGCATTGGGCGACGTGGCACTGCAAAATGATAATTTATTAATAGCGACTACTGCATTAAGGCACGCAGTTAAATTAGGAGATAATTCTTTTTTAGATAATGCTCATGTGCATACACAGTTTGCGCAGGCAGCTATTAAGTTGTCAACAATGGATGAAGAATTAGGGCGTCCATTTTTACGCGATGCGTTAAAGGGTGTGGCGGAAATTGAAGTGAAATTTGGCGAGTCGCAAAATATACAAATACAAGCAAAACTGCTTGAAACTCAATTGCAGGTTTGTTCTGGTAATGAAAGTCGAGCTATAGCGCTAATGACCGCAGCGCAAGCTGAACTTACCAAGCCTGGTGGTGGCGAGTTGCTTGAGTCACAAATTGAAATGATTCGTGTTCTACGTTTGTTAGACCGAATGGATGAGGCAGAAGTTCAGTTAAAAGCGTTATTGCTGGAAAATGTAAATAATGAAGAAGCTTTGCAAAAGTTGGATGTATTGCTTGAGGAGCCGCGCAGCGAGAAAAATAAATTAATGGTGGCCGAGATTAATAAAAAAGGTATTGCTGCTTATAAGAACAAAGATTTTCATATAGCAGAAGCAGCGTTTAATACTGCGTTGCAAAAGGTGCCACATCATATTGGTTTGCGTCTTAATTATATTCAAACACTGATCGATACATTGAAAATAAATTTTGATGATCAGATAAGCAAAAAAATCCATCAGTCACTCAGCAAGTGCGAAGCTAGCCTGAACAAATCTCATGTACAGTATCCGCGCTATCATCAGTTACAAATTGTCTATAACGACTTAACTAAAGCGCAAAAAAATAGTGAGTTAAACGATGAATAAATTACCAGATAAGGGAAATTTACCGAAAGAAGGTTATCCTAATCCCACGGTTGATTTCTCATTTGTACTTTCCTCAAGTGTGCGCGACATGAAAGACTCGCTTAGCATGTTATTGATAACCCTGGCTGCGATGATGGAAAAATCTCCACCTGCTGATGCCGAACAAGCAAAGTTTTTTTCAACGCTTGAATACGAAGCTGCGCGTATTAACGGTGAATTAGTGCAATTGTTATCACTTTACCAAATGGATGAACAATCACTGGGGATGCATATTGATGAGCATTATGTCATTGATGTTATTGACGAGCAGGTAGCGCGAAATGATACGTTGTTTAACATCAGAAAATTAAATATCCGTATAGAGTGTGATGCTAATCTTGTTTGGTATTTTGACAATGAAATGATTGGCGGGGTATTGAATAATTTGCTGGTAAATTGCGTGCGTTATGGACAAAACCAGTTACTAGTTTCAGCGTGTATTGAAAATGATTTTTTATGTATCTCTGTGGCGGATGATGGTACTGGCTACCCTGAAAGTATGTTGGAGGACCCATCGCCACAGGTTGGCGCATCCTTTGGTTCAAGTAACACGCGCTTGGGATTGTTATTTGCGCGCAAGGTTTTGGCGCTGCATAGGTCTAAAAAAGGTCAAGGTTATTTAGTTCTTGCTAATAACAGCCTGCTGGGCGGTGGTGTAATAAAACTTTATTTGCCTTGATCTGATTTCGCTTGATCTTGTTTTGGGACAAGGGTTTTAGTGTTGCGGTACTTCAGGGTTTCAGTGCTTCATAGGTGTGGTGCTTCATAGTTGTGGTACTTTATAGTTGCGGTAGTGTATCAGCAAATATGGTTACTCTTTTTTGCTCTGTAGTCGGTACTGTTAATGATGGACTTGATGCATGATGAAGCGTTTGCGTTGGGAAGGCTATAGCGCCACCTTGTGCGCAGATAATGGCGTAAATTTTTAATAATATATTATGTTTAACCTCGTGAAATTTAATCCGATCCGTTGTTTGGGTAAACGCGTGCACAAAAAAATCCAGTGATGAAGTATTGAATTGGGTGAAATTAACAATCACATTTTGAGTATTATCAATGTCATTATCGGCAAGCAACATTTGTTTAATTTCTGCAACGATTGTATCCATAAGATGCGCATCTTCGTAACGAATGCCTATGGTTTCATTGATATGTCTATGGCTCATGCGCGAGAGATTTTCGACCGAAATTGTCGCAAAGGTTGCATTGGGAACATAAAGTGGCCGCTTATCGAATGTACGGATGGTAGTGAGGCGCCAACCAATAAGTTCAATGGTGCCTTCTATATTGCGGTCTGGCGAGCGAACCCAATCACCTACGTTAAAGGGGCGATCAAGATAAATCATTAATCCACCAAAAAAATTTGCCAGTAAATCTTTCGCCGCAAAGCCAATAGCAATCCCGCCAATTCCGCCAAAGGTTAATATACCTGCGATGCTGTAACCCATCGTTTCCAACACAATTAATGCAGTGGTAATGATAATCGAGCCACGTAGCAATTTACTCATGGCTAACACTGTAGTTTGATCAATAGGCTCTTTCGTTTCGCTGGGTGAAATTAAAACGCACTCTACTTCACTGATAAACCTGAGAATAAACCAGCAGAGCATTATAATTAAACCAAGGTGCCTTACTGGCACCGCAAAACTATAAAACTGTATGCCAGATACATCGTCTGCCACTGCTGCGGCAATGGATAAACCAACAATCCAAATAACTGCTTTGAGGGGTGTACGCGCGGCGGATAAAAAGGCGTCATCCCATGGGGTGACGGTTCGCGCAAAACGTTTTTTCAAGCCCCGCAAGATCCATGTTGCAATGAAGCTCACAAAAAATGTGACTAATACGACCAGGAATATTTTTAAGCTGCCACGCCAGGTTGTTTCTGCAATTCCAAAATCTGCGAATAAATTATTAAGAAATGAAAATGTCATTTATTGCTCACTTAGCTTTTTATAGAGAGATTTAATTTGATGGCGCAAAATTTTATTTAGTTATGTAGCATAAATATTTTTTTTGGCATTAGTCATTTTTGATTGGTAATTTTGGTAGTTGCATTGCTGCTAAAGTTAATCTGGTTTCTAACGTGTGATCTTGTATTTTGTATTTGGTATAAAGTATAGCTCTGCATAAAGTATAACTCTAAAGGGATATGAATTTTCTTTCTGTTCGGCAACGAACGGATTGGTGAACAATTTGCGCGTAGGCTTGAGAGTTCCTATCTTAAAGGAGTAGGCCCTATGTTACATACCCTAAACGATCTAAATGATTTTGCTATACATGCCAACAACGGCACTCTTGGCCTTGTGAAGGATTTTTATTTTGATGATAAAAAGTGGGTTGTCCGCTACCTTGTTGTTGAAACTGGTTCTTGGCTATCAAGTCGCAAGGTATTGCTTTCACCCATTGCGGTAAAACATTTAAATCGCGAGGACAAAACATTAACTGTCGCAATCTCGATGGAGCAGGTGGAAAGTAGCCCCCATATTGATACGCAAAAACCCGTTTCGCGGCAGTACGAAATTGATTATCTCGGTTACTACGGTTACCCATACTATTGGGGTAATGCGGATCTTTGGGGGTCTTATCCAAACCCTTGCGTAGTAGCTTCAAGCTATGTTGAAGGTAAAAATTCTGAAGTTAAAGTAGCAGATAAAGATGCTGTCGGACATCACAAAGACGATCACCACCTGCAAAGTTGTAAAGCTGTGATTGATTATCATATTCACGCGGCTGATGGCGATATAGGACATCTAGAGGGAATGCTCATAGATGAGGAAACCTGGGCCATTCGTTATCTCATTATTAATACTAGCAATTGGTGGTTGGGTCATCAGGTGCTTGTTGCACCACAGTGGATTAAAGACGTAAGTTGGATTGAATCCAAAATTCATGTCAACTTAACTCGACAAGAAGTGCAAGATGCACCGCTCTTTGACTCCGCTGTACCGTTCAATCGCGAACTGGAAAAGGGTATTCATTTACATTACGGGCGTAAGGGTTATTGGGAGAGTTGATACTCTTCTTGTGTAGTTGTTGGCTTAGATTTGATCCCTCGTAACAGCTACCGGGCCCTCAGAGATACTACATCATTAATGGTTTTGTTTGACATAGATTAAATTCTACATTTGTTCGTTGTGCCATTATTGGCTTGTTAAATATTATTATTAAAAATATTGTCAATGTAATTATTCGATTACCCATTGGAGTTTCTTATGAAAATTATTCAATCTATTGCTGTAGTTGGTGTTTGTACATTACTTGGCTCTGCTGTCTGGGCAGCCGATCAAGATGACCATAAAGCTCATCACTCGGATGTGGCGACCTCCAGCAACGCTGCAAAAAATGATAAAAACGCTGCAAAAACGGATGGTAAAGCTGTATTGGTTAACGAGCCAATGGCGCATGAGTCTATGGCGCAAGAATCCATGCAGAAAATGGACAATGAAATGAAAGCCATGCAGGAAATGCATGAAAAAATAATGAATGCTAAAAATCCTGAAGAACGCAAGGCACTTATGGCTCAACATATGAAAGCCATGCAAAGTGGGATGATGATGATGAGTGATACGTCAAAAATGTGCAGCGTGGAAAAACCGGATACCATGCCGCGCTCTGAAATGATAACGGAACATAAAATGATGGAAAAAAGAATGCAAATGATGGAGGCTATGATACAGATGGTTGTAGATCGTATTAATGGTGAAAACTATGATGAGTATACTGAGCATGTACTGAGAAAATAAATAACCTACATTATAAATAGTTAGAAATAACTGTCCTTTCTTTGGAGAAATAAAATGCGTAATTTATGGAAAATGTTCCTGGTAGTTGCGGTGCTCAGTGTTTCCGGCTGTGGTTATAACGCACTACAAACTAATGACGAGCAAATTAAAGCGAGCTGGTCTGAAGTTATTAACCAATATCAGCGCCGTTCAGATTTAGTGCCTAACCTGGTGAATACTGTGAAAGGTTTTGCTGCACAGGAGCAAGCGGTTTTGTTGGGTGTTACTAATGCCCGTGCGAAAGTTGGCAGCATTCAGGCTACGCCGGAACTCATTAACAACCCCGCGGCATTTGCTAAATTTCAAGCGGCACAAGGGGAGTTATCCAGTTCGCTATCTCGATTATTAGTGGTATCAGAGAATTACCCACAGCTAAAATCTGACGCTAATTTCCGTGATTTACAGGCGCAGTTAGAAGGTACTGAGAATCGCATTGCAGTTGCTCGCAATCGTTACATCAAGGCGGTGCAAGAATACAATATCGGCGTGCGTTCATTCCCTGCGAATCTCACGGCCAAAATGTTTGGTTACGAGGTTAAACCTAATTTCACTGTAGAAAATGAAAAAGAAATTGCCAAACCACCTACTGTTAATTTTGATGCGGCACCGGCGAACGCACCCAGCCAATCTCAAAGTGAGCCCAGGTGATGAACCGCAAAGCATCGTTGCTCGCGCTGTTACTTTGTTGGCCTTTTATGGCGATGGCTGAAGTTACTGTGCCCGCTTTAACGGGCCATGTGATTGATCAGACTGCTACGCTCAATAGTGAACAGCTGGCCGCATTGGAACGTAGCTTACAAGTTTTTGAGGCGCGTAAAGGTAGTCAGCTTGCTGTACTTATTGTGCCAACAACTAACCCAGAAGCTATTGAGCAATATACCTTGCGAGTTGTTGAACAATGGAAGCTGGGGCGTAAAAAAATTGACGATGGTGCGCTACTCATTGTCGCCAAAAATGATCGCACCCTACGCATTGAAGTAGGCTACGGGCTTGAGGGTGCATTGAATGATGCCACCTGTAAACGCATCATCAGTGAAATAATTACGCCGCAATTTAAGCAGGGTAATTTCTATGGTGGTATTAGCGCCGGCGTTGAACAAATAATTCATGTGATCGATGGTGAACCCTTACCTGAACCGCGCGCAAATAATACGAATGGTAATGCAGGTTTTCAACAATATTTAGTCATCATTATTATTCTTGCCTTTGTAGTCGGCGGAATATTGCGTGCTTTATTTGGTCGGGTTTTTGGTGCGCTAGCAACAGGTGGTGTTATCGCCTTTATTGCCTGGTTAATTGCGGGTGCACTATCTATTGCATTAATTGCGGGTGTGATTGCGCTTTTGTTTACGTTGTTAAGCGGCGGTGGCGGAAGAGGAATGGGTGGCTTTGGCGGCGGTGGTTTTGGCAGTGGTGGCTTCGGTGGAGGCAGTGGCGGTGGTTTTAGTGGAGGAGGGGGTAGTTTTGGTGGCGGTGGTGCTTCGGGGAATTGGTAGCTATGAATGTTAGAGCTGTAAATATCAAAACTATGAATATCAAAACTATGAATATCAAACGCATCATAAAACATTTGCTGATGACGGATCGGCAAGTGAATCGCTGCTTTCTACCTGCAACATTGAATAGCATCGAACAAGAGATTAAAACCAGCGAAACATTTCATTCTGGCGAAATCAGGTTCGTGGTTGAGGCCGCACTGGATGGTGCTGCACTGTTCAAAGGTCAATCTGCACAAGCTCGTGCCATCGATGTTTTTTCGCAATTGCGCATTTGGGATACTGAGCACAACAACGGGCTATTGATATATTTATTGCTAGCTGATCGCGCTGTAGAAATTGTTGCCGATCGTGGTATTCATAAAAAAGTGGGTGCAGAGGAATGGCAAAAAATTTGTCGCCGAATGGAAGGTCATTTTAAACAAGCTAATTTCAGAGGTGGTGTTGCTATTGGCATCAATTCTATTACGCAACATTTGTTGAAGTATTTTCCTGTTGCGCTAGATGATAAAAATGAGTTGTCTAACAAACCAGTAGTCATGTGATGAAGAAGACTTTATCAATGCAAGAACCAGAAGCTGAAAATGAAAGCAACCGGAAAGAAAGCAATAAAATAAAAAGCAATAAAACAGAAAATAATCAACTGGAAATGCATAGTTGTTGTAATCATGAGCAACATATTAATCCTGTAACATATAAGCCCAATATTGACCCTGTATGCGGCATGAAAACGGCAAGCGAGCAAGCTAAGTCTGTTGCCTATGCCGGGGTCATTTATTATCTTTGCAGCCAAAAATGTATAGAAAAATTTCGCGCAAATCCGCAGCACTATCTACAACCGAAAAATTCCAACTTATCGAATAGTTCGACCATCAAACACTCGCTTTACACCTGTCCAATGCATCCAGAAATTCAGCAAAAAGGCCCTGGAAATTGTCCTATTTGTGGCATGGCGTTGGAGCCAATGGATGCAACGGCGCAGGCAGATAATAGCGAATTGCAAGATATGACGCGCCGATTTTGGGTTAGTTTTGCATTAAGTTTTCCGCTGTTGTTCATTACTATGAGTGACACAATTCCGGGTTTTAATTTGCATGATCGCATGGGCATGCATGTTTTTAACTGGCTGCAAGCAGTGCTCGCGACACCCGTTGTGCTTTGGGCGGGTGCACCGTTTTTTGTACGTGGTTGGGCTTCATTTAAAACCTGGAATCTCAACATGTTTAGTTTGATTATGTTAGGAACCGGCTCAGCATTTCTATTTAGTGTTTACGCATTATTGCTACCTGAAAGTTTGCCCGATGCATTTAAAATGAACGGCATGTCGCCACTTTATTTTGAAGCGGCCGCTGTCATTATTACTTTAGTATTGATGGGCCAAGTGTTGGAGCTACGAGCTCGCTCACGAACTAATAGTGCTATTAAATCATTGCTCGAACTCGCGCCCAATAATGCGTTTCGCGTTAAGCCCGATAGCGGCGAAGAAGAAGTGCATTTGGATCAAGTACAAGTGGGTGATATTTTACGCGTTAAACCAGGTGGTAAAATTCCGGTAGATGGTGAAATTACCGATGGTCATTCGAATGTTGATGAATCTATGATTAGCGGTGAGCCGCTGCCCGTAGAAAAAACATCCGGCGACAATGTTTCCGCCGGTACTGTCAATCAAACCGGCACCTTCTTATTGCGCGCGGAAAAAGTGGGTGCAGATACTTTGTTATCGCGCATTGTACAAATGGTAAATGATGCCGGACGTTCGCGCGCACCCATTCAAAAATTAGCAGATCAAGTGTCTGGTTGGTTTGTGCCGGCTGTCATTGGTTGTGCGTTATTTGCGTTTGTCATTTGGGCGATATTTGGCCCAGCACCTGCTTTAGCAAATGGATTGGTTGCTGCCGTTTCGGTATTAATTATTGCTTGCCCTTGTGCCTTGGGTTTAGCGACACCGATTTCAATTATGGTTGGTGTTGGTCGCGGCGCAACGGAGGGTGTATTAATTAAAGATGCAGAAGCTTTAGAGTTGATGGAAAAAATTGATACGCTCGTTGTTGATAAAACCGGCACACTCACCGAAGGAAAGCCAAAGGTGCAGAGTGTTATAGCGGTTGCGGGAGTTGACGAAAAAAATGTATTAAAGCTTGCGGCAAGCCTTGATGCGTTGAGCGAACATCCGCTTGCCGTCGCGATTGTTAATCATGCTAAAGAACAAAATATATCCGTGGAGTCCATCGAACAATTTGAATCTATTACGGGAAAAGGTGTGCGCGGTTTATTAAATGGAAAAAAAATATCGTTTGGCAATTTGCGCATGATGGAAGATGACAAAATTGATATCTTGGAACTTGCGGGCGAAGTAGAAAAATTACGTGAATCAGCGCAAACAGTAATGTTTTTAAGTGTTGGAGGGAAGTTGGCAGGCATCGTCAGTGTCGCTGACCCGATTAAATTTACTTCGCACGAAGCGATTAAAACATTACATGCAGCCGGTTTGAAAATTATCTTGCTCACTGGAGATAATGCGACCACTGCAGCAGCGGTTGCGAAACAACTAGGTCTCGACGATTTTAAAGCCGATGTATTACCCGAAGATAAATTAAATTATTTGAAAGATCTGCAAGCCAAAGGGCACATAGTTGCCATGGCGGGTGATGGCGTAAACGATGCACCTGCATTGGCACAAGCAAATGTTGGCATCGCTATGGGCACAGGCACTGATGTCGCCATGAATAGTTCCCGCATTGTACTTGTAAAAGGTGATTTGCGCGGCATCGCCAAAGCGCGTTTGTTAAGTGAACACACGATGAAAAATATTCGGCAAAATTTATTCTTCGCATTTATTTATAATTTTTTAGGCGTGCCTATAGCGGCAGGTATTTTGTTTCCCTGGTTCGGTATTTTATTGAGTCCAATGGTTGCAAGCGCGGCCATGGCGTTGAGTTCAGTGTCTGTGATTGGCAATGCCTTGCGGCTACGCAAGTCGACGCTGTAAGGAGTACAAGTTTGTAGATTATTCTGAGAGTATTCCGGGTGCGAGGTTTAATAGGTATATGTATTTTCCTGCGGCCATATTCTTTGATGATAATTCAGCACCAATGGCTCTAATGGTTTTGTTAGAGGCAATATTTTCAAAATCAGTCGTTAAATACAGGGAATTAATGTTATGGCGGTTAATAAAAGGGATGATAGCTTTGCATGCTTTGAAAGCATATTTATTCCCGCGATACTCTTCGTCAATATGATAACCGATATGACCATCGATACACCTTAGTGCTTCAGTTTCTCCCGCTCGGAATTCAATTCGTCCAACTTGTACATTGGCATCGTTATATATGTCAAATTTATAGATTGGAACCCATCCAGGTTTATGTTCCGCGTTGAGATAGCCTTGCAGCCTAACTATTATGTCCTGGAATTTTTCTTCTTTAAATTCTAGTCGAGCAAAGATTTTGTTCATATAGTGATGCGTCAACCGTGGTGATAGAAAAATTAAGGTTCTTTACTTGTGCCATATTGTGATGGCAGCAAACAACCAAAATAGAACTCTTAAAAAGCAAGCAGCAAAGCTCAGGGAGGAGCTTTGCTGCTGCGATTGAGGATGTATCATTTTCCAATAATATTAAATACTTTTTGCAGGACTCGCTACAGCTTCAATGCGTATCGATGTAACCGTATCATTGAAACCTTTAGCAACTAAACAAGTATCGTTGTCTATTAGTGATACAGCAGTGCCGGTGAAGTTGTCATCTTTATAAAGCGTTGCTTTGTAGCCGCTTGGAACCTGGATAGATGAAAGATCATTATCTTTAACGCCCAGTGCTACTAATTGCGCCAAGGTGTAAGTACCTACGGCCAAACTGGCAGAGTAGCCGCCGTAATTACAATGTTGGAAAATCTTAATAGTGTCTTGCGTAACACGAATAGAAGAGGTGAGATCATTGAAGTTTTTAGCCACTAAGCACGTATCGTTGCCGGCTAATACTACTGAAGTGCCTGCAAAATTATCATCGCTATAAAGAGTTACCTTGTAGCCACTTGGAACTTCGAGTGAGGATAGATCATTATCTTTAACGCCAAGTGCTACCAGTTGGCTCAATGTGTAAGTACCTACTGTTAATCCAGCAGAATAACCGCCGTAACTACAATGTTGATAAACTTTAACAGGGCCGCTAGTAACGGTAGTGGAGGTGCGGAATGCTGCCATTTCATCGCGAACATTGTGAATTGCTTTTGCAGCGTAAGCTTCTTGATCCTGGCCTTCAGGAACGCCGCAAGGCAAACCTTTGCAGGTGAGATTAGGGTTGGAAAAAAGATTTTGACGCGGTGCATTATTGAATGACTGACTGTAAGCCATGATAGTAACAAACGAGCTATCAACGCCGTAACCAACACCGTATCTATAACGCGTGCCAGTGGTATCACCTTGGCGGCGCGAATGGTTTAAGCCCATGTTGTGGCCCATTTCATGCGCCATAGTCATTGGGCCGCAGCCTGGAGAAACTACGTTCCAAGTCCAGTTTTTATCGACCGCAACATAACCGATACCGCAACTTCCGGTTTGATGAACTTGAGATACAAAGTCAGCACCTAACTGATCACGCAAAGCAATGACTGCGCTATCAACACGAAGGTTGCCCAATACTGCGCCTTGATCTGCACCGACTTCGTCATTCAGGCGTACGCCAACCAAGCGCAATTGAATATCAACCTGGCTAGCAGCATAGGCCGCGTTAATTTGGTTTACCCAGTTAATCATTGCAGTGTTTGGGTCACCACTGAAATAATTTTTGCTGTAAGTATCGTATAGGATCAGCAAATCAATTTGCGTTGCGCTGGCAATAGTTGAAAGTGCTGTGGTAACCGTAACGCATAAAAGCATGAGTGACATTTTAATGTTTTTAAGAGTCATTTTATATCTTCCTCGAGAAAGAATATGAATGTTTGAGTGACGACCTGTGCCGATTTGATACGTAAAGTTACAGAAAAATTTAAGACTGGAAATATTATATAAACTGAATAAACGGAGAAGTAAATAAGACAAAAAATGTATTTGTTAGTGGAAAGCCAGAATAACATTCAAAAAAAATTACAAATGGTGTGGAATTCACAGATTGAGAAAATGTTATAAGACAGCGGGAACTTAATATGTGTGTCCACAATTGGATAGTAGATAGGTATGCGTTTAGCGTTGCTAGCGGAGGTGCCGCCATTGTCACATTCTAATGCATATTGTTTTAGAGAAATCAGGGTTATGAGCTTGGTTTATTTATTATTGTCGATTGAAATAGTGGGTTTCGTTACTCTGCTCAATTGATATTTTTAATATGATAATGAAAAATTAGAAAAAATAACGAATGTATATTTTGAGAAAATTACACTTAGGTGTTAACCAACCTTCCATCAGCCATTCGTAATCTTCGCGATAAAGATATCGCAATCATACGAATTACTTTGGCTGCAATTTTTGGATTGTCATTTAACATTTTATCCAGTGAGTCTTTCGATAAAATTAATAACTCACATTCTGTTTCTGTTCCGCACATAGCAGAACGCCGCTCACCATCCAATACCGCCATTTCACCAAAGCTGCGTCCTTTTGTTAAAGTGGCTAACTGCACATTTTTATTTTCAGCATTGGCTTTATATACCGTCACACTGCCGCGATTGATGATGCACATAAATGTGCCAGCGTCACCTTCCCGAAAAATGATTTTGCCTTTGGAAATTTTACTGGTACTGAAATAACTCGCCACTAATTGTAATTCGGTCGATCGCAACATGTTGAACATATCGCATTCCGATAGCATGTCGCGTATTTCATTGATGAGTGCAGATTTTTCAGGCATGGATTGTTGTGCCTTTTAAATAGTAATGGCGTAGAAATAGTGATTTATTTTACTCTGTAGCAGGCATTAGTGGAACCTGCTTTCGTGCCAAACTAATTTACCCTCGCCAGCGAATATGGGACTCCTCCAACGGAACTGAAACCCCCTCAAAATGGCCAACCAGACGCGGAGTAAAATCTGTCGCGGGGCGGTTTGTATCTACGCTAGTGCGATAAATGCCGGGGGTATCTGGTTGGGATTTCGTGGGGAAGGTGGTGCACTGCATGATTTGTAGCACAGGTGTTGAGTCACCCCCACCTTCGGCATAAAGTTCTACCTGAATTGCGTTGGGATTAATGTTGTCGAGATAAACTTCAAGTTCGAAGTGGTGTTGGTTGTCCTGAGTATTCATTTTTAATGCGCCGAAATGCAGCGAATCCCAGTGTTCTTCCAGGCTCCGCTGCCAGGCGATTATTTGCTTGGCGATGGCTCCTTTTTTAGCGCTGCGGGTTTGATAAGCTTTTGCTGCGGGTAAGTAAAGTTGTTCGGTGTATTCACGCACGGTGCGGATGGCCGAGAAGCGCGGTGTTAACTGCGCCATGCTTTCACGGATGCGGTTGAGCCATGCAATGGGAATATCTTGCTCATTGCGTTGATAAAATTCAGGAATAACTTTTTGCTCAAGCAGTTCGTAAAGCGCATTGGCTTCTATGGCATCCCACGCGGGGTCATTACCATGTTCATTGCCATCTCCCAGTGCCCAGCCGAGTTCTGGTGAATAGGCCTCGGCCCACCAACCATCAAGTTCGGAAAGATTGAGGCCACCATTAACGAGTACTTTCATACCGCTGGTGCCGCTAGCCTCCCAGGGACGGAGCGGGGTATTGAGCCAGACATCTACTCCCTGTACCAATTGTTCACTCAGTAGCATGTCGTAATCACTCAGGAAAACAATGTGCGGGCGCACTTCTGGCTGCCGGATAAACTGAATCCACTGATGGATTAATGACTGGCCTTGCAAATCCTGGGGATGTGCCTTGCCAGCAATAATAAGTTGTATTGGGCGCTTGGCGTTGGTGAGCAAGCGGAGTAATCGCGCCGGATCTTGCAGCAACAGGTTGGTACGTTTGTAAGTCGCAAAACGACGTGCGAAGCCCAAGGTTAAAATATTGGGATTCAACAGAGTTTGTATCTCGTCCAATTCTTTTTGTTGCGATCCCGATATGGCCAATTGTCGCGTTAAACGGGCGCGGGTAAAGTCGACCAGTACCTTGCGGTTGGTGTTGCGAAACTTCCAGAGTTTATCGTCGGTTACGCAGCGAATCTTGTTTTCGAGAGGTAGCGCAGCATCGCGCCAACGATCTTTACCGCAAGCTTTCGTCCACAGTTGATCAGCGGCCGCTGAATCCCATGTGGGCATGTGGACACCATTGGTAATATGCCCAATCGGGACTTCTGTATGTGGCCAACGTGGAAATAGGGGTTCAAACAAATGGCGGCTGACTGTGCCATGCAAGCGGCTTACCCCATTAACGCTGCCGCTGCCGCGAATGGCGAGATAGGCCATATTGAATAGTTCGGCCTGATCGTGTGGATTTTGTCGCCCTAGCGCCATTAAATCTTGTAAGTTAAGGCCAAGTTTTTCGCTGGCGTAATTACCTAAATATTGTTGAATGAGTGCTGGTGTAAAGCGGTCAAAGCCAGCGGCTACTGCGGTGTGGGTGGTGAATATGTTGCCGGCACGGGTGGCCGCGAGTGCTACCTCAAACGACTGTCCACTCTGCAACATAAAGCTGCGCGCACGCTCAAGCACTGCAAACGCGGCGTGACCTTCATTCAAATGACAAACTTCCGGTTGAATACCCAACGCATCTAGCAGCCGCCAGCCGCCCATACCGAGTAATAACTCTTGCTGTAAACGCAGTTCTGAACCACCACCATAAAGCTCACTCGTAATACCGCGATGAGCCGGAATATTGGCAGCGTCGTTAGTGTCGAGCAAATATAGCTTCACTTTACCTACTTGCACTTGCCAGGTACGCAACCAAACAGAATGTCCCGACAACGTGACTTTTATGCGCAGCCAGTCACCATTAGCCTGGCGCAAAGGTGTGATAGGCAGCTGGCCCGGGTCGTTGTAAGGGTAGAGCGCCTGTTGCCAGCCGTCCTTATCTATGACTTGCCGAAAGTAGCCTTGCTGGTACAAGAGCCCTATCCCAATCACTGGTACACCTAAATCACTGGCTGTTTTGAGCTGATCTCCTGCAACATTACCCAGTCCCCCTGAGTAAATAGGCAAAGCTTCGCTCAACATAAACTCCATACTGAAGTAAGCCACACACTTAAGTATGCTTGCAGGATATTGCTGTTGAAACCACGCTGCAGAGGTCAGGGCTTGCTGTTGAATGGTCAATAAGCGGTCAACTTCTTGTCGATATTCCGGGTCAGCTAACATTGTTTCAATTTGTGCATGCGCTACGGTTTGTAATACCACCCAGGGGTTATGTGTAAGCTCCCAAAGTTCTGTATCTAATTTGCGCCAAAGGGAATCGCTCGCGTGATTCCACGACCAGCGCATATCCAATGCCAGTGAAGCCAATTGATCAAAACCGGCTATTTTCGTTGGTAGCAGGCTGTAAAGTGGGTGGCTGATCCGTTTTTGAGATTTTCCTGGGGTAGCTTTACTCATGGCTTATTGGCTCAATGAAATGCGCAAAGGGAAAGCAGCCTAGAAATAACACTAGAGTATTAAGTGTATCTATGAGCAAACACTTTCTTCTGTCTGCCAACAAACATAAAAAGTTAGGTCGGCCATAAACTATTTTCATTTCTAGCGTCTAAGCCTTGTTATTTTTACCTTAAATTCTATGGTGACGTTTTTTAAGCCCAAGTGCCTGTTAGAATTAGTGTTGTTAATCCCAGAGCTTTTACTGCGTCTATGTCCAACCTAAATACCCAGCAGGCCATTATGTTTGCCGATGTTTCTGGCAGCTCGGCACTTTATAAGAACTTGGGAAATCAAGAAGCCAAAGCCCTCGTCGATAACGCTGTAAGCTTTATGGCGTCATCAACTATTGTGCGAGAGGGAACTGTAGTAAAAACTATTGGCGATGAAATAATGGCGCGTTTTGATAGTGCAAATTCAGCCTGTGAAGCCGCTATTGCAATTCAACAGCGTTCTAGTCGGGAATTTGCCTATATAGGTTTGGGAATTCGGATTGGCATTGCGTTTGGCGATACGGTAGTAACTCCCAATGATGCCTTTGGCGACACTGTTAACGATGCGGCTTATGTGGCGCATATTGCCCGGGCAAATCAGATTGTGTTGACCCAAGGAGTGGTAGATCAGTTAAACCGTACTCTGGTGCAACAGTGTCAGTTGTTTGATCGTATTAATATCAAAGGTGAAAACCATAAAACCACTATCTATCGGCTTGCATGGGAGGTAGCTGGTCAGCAAGATTTTTCGACTAAGGTAATGCCGATGCAGGAGGTTTCTCGCTTTGTCGACAATTTTCAGTTGGTCTTAACTTATGGCGAACAAACTATCGCCTTGTTACCGGCTCAGACTCCGTTTGCCATTGGACGCGATGCTAATAAAGCAGATCTATTTTTTGATGAGGAGCTGTGTTCGCGTGAGCATTGCCATATTGAATTCAGGCGTGGGAAATATGTACTGATTGATCATTCCACTAACGGCACTTATGTGTGTGCCGAGAATAAAACGCCGATTTATTTACGCCGCGAAGAAACGACCTTACAAGGATGCGGAGTCATTAGTATCGGTCAACGTACTGATTTGAAAACCCTTTCGCTTATCCATTACAGTCATTAATTGCGAGCCGCATGAAAACATCACAAGCTTCAACGACACCTATTGAATACCAATCTCCTGGTTTGATTCGTATTTTTGCTGCAATGGTTTATGACAGCCTGTTGTTGGCTGCGATTAGTATTGCTTACGGTGCCATAGTGGTGGGCTTGCGCGTGCTAATACAAGGGCGACCAGAAGTAGGGCACAGGATTCAGTGGGATATGTTATCGGGTAGTGTTATTAGCCTTGGTTGGCTAGCGGTATTGGTATTTTTTTACGTTTATTTTTGGCACAGGTTTGGTCAAACGTTAGCGATGAAAACCTGGCGCTTTAAAATGGTGGATGCGCAAACCAATCAGCTGGCGAGTTATAAACAATGTGTAACTCGCAGCTTTGCGGCAATGCTTTCTTTTTTACTGTTAGGTTTTGGTTATTGGTGTAAATTTTTTAATCCGCAACAAAGAATGCTGCATGATGTGTTGAGCGGCACTAAATTAATTTTGTTGAAGAAATAAAATAGGCGGATTCAATCATGAAGTGGCAATTAACCTACTAAAAGCATGAATTTATCGGTAAATTTAGGCTAATCTCCAAAAAAAAGGTATGATGCCGCCCTCAAAAAAACCTGCCAAATCGGGCAAAACTGGTCTTAACAGAATCCTCTCTATGTCTCTTATTAAAATTGAAAAAGCCTATTTAAGTTACGGTCTGCAAGTACTGCTGGACGGTGTTGAGTTAGTGGTCGAAAAAGGCCAACGTTTATGTTTGATTGGCCGCAACGGCGCAGGTAAATCCAGCTTATTAAAGGTAATTGCGGGCGAAGTTGACTTAGATAAAGGCGAAGTTGTATTGCAAAATGGCGTGCGTATTGCGCGTTTGGAGCAGGATTTGCCAGATGCAGATGACCAGCTGGTATTTGACTTAGTGGCGAGTGCATTTCCGGGTTTGGGTGATTTATTGAGTGAATATCATCATCTTGCGCACGGAACGGAATTTACGGATGAAATTTTGACACGCATGGAAAAACTGCAACACGATATTGAAGCCCGCGATGGTTGGCTGATGCAGCAAAAAGTTGAATCGATTTTAACGCGTTTGGATTTGCCCGCTGAAAAATTTATGAGTGAGCTTTCGGGTGGTTGGCGCCGCCGTGTGGCCTTGGCGCGCGCACTGGTGTTAGATCCGGACGTATTGCTACTTGATGAACCGACAAACCATTTAGATATTGCCGCTATTGATTGGTTAGAAAAACAATTATTAAATTTTAATGGCGCTTTAGTATTTATTACCCATGACCGTTCGCTGTTACAAAATCTTGCCACTCATATTGTCGAATTAGATCGTGGCAATTTACGTTATTGGTCGGGTGATTACGCGAGTTATTTGGTTTATCGCGAACAAGCGTTGGCCGAAGAAGCACGTCACAACGATTTATTTGATAAGCGGCTTGCTGAAGAAGAAGTGTGGATTCGTCAAGGTATTAAAGCGCGCCGCACTCGCAATGAAGGCCGCGTACGTGCGTTAAAAGAATTGCGTAATGTGCGTTCAGAACGCCGTGAAGTCATTGGTAAAGCCAGTTTTTCATTAGCCAGTGGTGAAGCTTCCGGGAAGCTCGTGGCTGAGTTAACCAATGTATCTTATGCCTGGGGCAATAAAAAAATTGTGGAGAATTTTTCCACCACTATTGTGCGTGGTGATCGCATTGGTTTAGTCGGTGCAAATGGTGCGGGTAAAAGTACAGTTCTTAAATTAATTCTGGGTGAGTTGCAAGCGCAAAAAGGTAATGTGCGCTTGGGTACCAATTTATCAGTTGCTTATTTTGATCAGCTGCGCGATCAACTGGATTTAAATCAAAGTGCTGTCGACAATATTGCTGAAGGCCGTGAATTTATTGAAATTGATGGAAAATCAAAACATATATTTTCTTACTTAAGTGATTTTTTATTCAGTGGTGAACGTGCACGTACACCTTTGCGTGCGCTCTCTGGTGGTGAGCGCAATCGCGTATTATTAGCAAAACTATTTAGTAAGTCTGCCAACTTATTAGTGCTCGATGAACCTACCAATGACCTGGATGTCGAAACCTTGGAGTTGCTCGAAGAAATTTTAACGGATTACCAGGGGACAGTGTTGCTGGTAAGCCATGATCGCGCCTTCTTAAATAATATTGTCAGTAGCGTTATTGCCTTTGAAGGGCGCGGCAATGTGCTTGAATATGTGGGTGGCTACGACGATTGGTTACGTCAAGGTGGTAAGTGGACTGAGTCCGACTTACCTGAAACAGTGGCTGTAGCGCCATCAGTTGCAGCGGCACCTGTAGAAAAAGCAGCGGCTAATGTCCCGGCTAAAACTCAAGCTCGGGTGAAAAAACTGAGTTATAAATTACAAAAAGAATTTGATGATTTACCGAAACTCATTGAAAGTGTTGAGCAGTTAATTGCCACATTAAAAAATCAAATATCAGAGACAGATTTTTATTCTCAAACGCTAAAAATTCGAGAAGAAAAGTTGCAAGCGTTAGCGCAAGCCGAATTGCAATTAGAGAGTTATTTTGAGCGTTGGGCTGAGTTGGAAGATATGCAGCAAGCAGAATAGGTACGACTATTCTGCTTGTTGACTAACAAAAACGGCCAAAACATCGCAAGTTGCACCGTGTAAAACACTGTTAGGCATTGAACCCAATAAGAGCGCGAAACCTTTGCGGCCATGACTGCCAACGATAATTAAATCTGCGCTTTGTTGTTGCGCTAAAAAATGTAATTCGGTGGCTGGTTGGCCTACTAATACATG
>JANYIO010000308.1 GCA_025362015.1 Gammaproteobacteria bacterium
GCCAAGGTGGAGAACCAAACAACTTTCCTGCAGGAACAATTAGTAACAGCCGCTACCGCGCAGTTCGAAGGTGAAGTACGCGATCAAGTGATTGCCGATTTAAAAAATTCGCTGCAGTTAAGTAAATTTATTCCGCATCAAACTATTACAAATGAAGAAATTACCCAATCCAATCAAAAGCCGGTTTACATTGAATTTAATTTAGTCATACCACCGAAACAAAATCCAACCAATATACCGGTGCAATTTCTGATTAATAATAGCGCTTATCAATCAGGCCGAATTGATCAAACGTTAATTTTGGGCACAGCACAAACCTGGTTTTTGTCTTCAAAAAGTGTCAATCATCCATTTCATATTCACGTGAATCCGTTTCAAATTGTCAGTATTACCGACAAAGCAACTGGGAAGCCAACCACCGATCCACAATATCAAAATATGGTCGGAACCTGGAAGGACACATTGTTTGTTACTACCGGCGTGAATATCGAAACTCGCACTCGCTACGAACGCTATATCGGTGAATATGTTTTGCATTGTCATATTCTCGAACACGAAGATCAGGGCATGATGCAAAATGTACAAGTGGTGTTGCCGGATGGTAATGGTGGCGCGATGAAACAAGGTCATCACTGATATTCTTCTGGCGGCAATTTATAGTTGCCACCAGATATTTTAAGAATTTTTTTATTTCTCCATCGTTCTTGCCAGCGCCCACACCTGCACATCCTTCGCTCCCGCTTTTATTAAAAGCTGACTAAGTTCACGCATAGTCGCTGTCGTTGTCACCACGTCATCAATTAATGCAATGCGCTTACCGATAATTTTTTGTTGCGCATTAGCTGAAATCGTAAATGCTTTGCGCAGATTTTTTTGGCGCTCGCTGCGAGTAAGTTCTTTTTGTGCTGGCGTCCTATGCAGGCGGCGAATAATTTGCGTCGCAAGTGGAATGCCGGTAGTGCTCGCAAGATATTGCCCTAAAATTTCCGCTTGATTAAACCCACGCTGCCAACGACGTGTCCAGTGCATAGGGGTGGGAATAAGCAGGTCCGGTATTTTCCAGTCGGCGTGAGTGGCGCAATCGCTAATATGTTGCGCAAGCAATTGTCCGAGTAATTTACCATGGGTTAATTTACCCCGATATTTGAAGCGATGGATAAGAGGAGTCAGCGGATGTTGGTAGGCGAGGGGAATAATGCTTCGGCTAAAAGCCGGAGGTTGATGTAGGCAGTGGCCACAAAAATTACCCGCGGATTCAAGTGCAAGCGCGCATTGCTGGCAACGGTGCTCATAACGCTGCACCCATGGCAAGTCATAAAGACACCCGTCACAGAGCAATTCACCCTTCAAAGTGGCTCCGCACAACAAGCATTGGGTGGGTAGCAAGTGATTGCCTAGTCCGCTTAGTTTTTTGCCAATAGTCCGTAATAATTGCATTGTTAACCTAAATCTCCCTTTTGGGTTGACAGCACTGCTGTTGCCGTTAAGAATATGTCCATACTTGCGCTCGTACTTCGGGCTCTATGCTAATAAATTAGCCCTAACCAATCAATTTAAATCCTCGCTGAGCACGTTTTATGAATGCATCGATGAACCTGTCTTCCGCACCAAAGATCCGCAATGACTGGACCCGCAGTGAAATTGCCGAGCTTTTTGCACTCCCGTTTAGCGACTTAATGTTTCAGGCACAAAGTACACACCGCGCTTTTTTCAACCCGAATGAGGTACAAGTCAGCACTCTTTGTTCGATAAAAACCGGCGCCTGCCCTGAAGATTGCGCCTATTGTCCGCAATCTGCCCGTTACGATACTGGCCTTGAGCGCGAAAAATTGATGGCCGTAGAAAAGGTTATTGAAGAAGCCAAAGCCGCCAAAGCCAGCGGTGCAACGCGTTTTTGTATGGGTGCAGCCTGGCGCTCACCGAAGGGTAAAGATATGCCCTACGTGACTAGCATGGTTCAAGGCGTGAAATCGCTGGGCCTGGAAACCTGTATGACGCTGGGCATGCTTGATCAGGAACAGGCGCAAACTCTGGCCGACGCCGGCCTCGATTATTACAATCACAACCTCGATACCTCACCCGAATTTTACGGCGAAATTATTACCACACGCACCTATCAAGACCGTTTAACCACGCTCGACAATGTGCGTAGCGCAGGTATGAAAGTTTGCTGCGGCGGCATTGTGGGTATGGGCGAAGCAGAAAGTGATCGCGCAGGTTTGTTGTTGCAACTCGCGAACATGAGTGAACATCCGGAATCTGTGCCCATTAATATGCTCGTGAAAGTGGAAGGCACGCCACTGGCAAATCAAGTTGACCTCGACCCGTTTGATTTTATTCGCACAGTTGCTGTTGCACGCATTCTGATGCCGCAATCACATGTGCGTTTATCCGCAGGTCGCGAACAAATGAATGATCAAATGCAAGCCCTGGCATTTTTAGCCGGCGCGAATTCTATTTTCTACGGCGAAAAATTATTAACCACAGCGAATCCCGAAACCAATAAAGATATGCAATTATTTCAACGCCTGGGCATTAATGCCGAAGGTTACGAAGTACACCAAGATGAAGCTGAACAAGTAGCAGCCATAACAACACAACTTCAAGCAGCACAAATGGATTCGGTTTTTTATAACGCGGCTAAATAATTTTTATGACTCAATCATCCCGCGGCAAGCATGAGTGAATTTGCGTAAGATACATGCATTTTTTAGGCATTTTATCCCTCGGTACTGCGCTTATAGCTAAGAGTAAAAGATATAAATCGTGACTACTTATTAAAATCGTGAATAACCAATCTGCTTTAGATCAAGCTCTCATTCCTGCCCTTGCTGAACGCAAAGCGGCAAACTTATATCGTGCACGGCACCTACTCGAATCGCCACAAACACCGAATGTAATTGTCGACGGAAAAAACTATCTTGCTTTTTGCAGCAATGATTATCTTGGCCTGGCAAATCATCCTGACGTGATTTCTGCATTCAAAAATGCAGCCAATAATTTCGGCATAGGCAGCGGCGCATCGCATTTAGTCGCAGGACATTCGCAAGAGCATCACGCACTGGAAGAAGAAATAGCCGCATTCACAGGTCGCGACCGTGCGCTATTATTTTCCACCGGCTACATGGCTAACCTCGGCGCTATTACTGCACTCGTGGGACAAGGCGATGCAGTGTTTGAAGATCGTTTAAATCACGCAAGCTTGTTAGATGGCGGCTTATTAAGTGGCGCACGCTTTCAACGATTTTTACACAATGATCTCGATAATTTACAAACACGATTACAAAAAACGGAAGCTAACCGAAAATTAATTGTCGTCGATGGCGTATTCAGCATGGATGGCGATTGTGCGCCATTACCTGAACTCGCAGCCCTCGCGCAAAAAAATAATGCATGGCTGATGGTGGACGATGCGCACGGTTTCGGTTGCCTGGGAAAAAATGGCGGTGGCAGTGCTGAACATTTTGGTTTAACACAAAATGAATTGCCTATTTTGATGGGCACACTCGGCAAAGCTTTTGGTACTTTCGGTGCTTTTATCGCTGGCAGTGAAACACTTATCGAAACCTTAATTCAATTTGCACGACCCTATATTTATACTACCGCAATGCCACCGGCCATAGCCGCCGCAACTCGCGTCAGTTTGCGTTTAGTGCAAACTGAATCCTGGCGTCGTGAACATTTGCAACAACTCATCACCCACTTTCGTGAGGGCGCGGAAAGATTGGGCTTGCAATTAACAAACTCAACCACACCGATTCAACCGATTATTGTTGGCGATGAAGTTAAAACTTTGGCAATATCTGCAGCACTGGCAGAGCGAGGCATTTTAATTGTTGCCATACGCCCACCCACTGTTGCTGCTGGCAGTTCGCGTTTACGAATCACGTTTAGTGCGGAACACACACTTACACAAGTAGATGATTTATTAAGCGCGCTTGCAGATATATTCTTTCAATGGAGTCTGTCGCCATTGACCTTATCAAAATCAATGGAGCGTCCCCCCATTGATTAGTCTGAACCCATTGAACAAGCAAAAAATAGTATTACTGCACGGCTGGGGCTGCGACTCCAGGACATGGGCGCCAATACTCACCCAACTGCAAAAGCTTGGCGAAGTTATAGCCATAGATTTACCCGGCTTTGGTGAAGGCCTTGGTGAGAGCATTGGTAAAAGCTCCCAGATAGAGAATTATTCTTTGAATGCAGTAGTGGAGTTTATTGCGCAACAATTACCAGATTCTGGTGTACTTATCGGGTGGTCGCTGGGGGGAATGTTGGCAGTACAAATAGCGGCGCATTATCCACACAAAGTGTCAAAAATTATTACGCTCGCAGCAAATATAAAATTCGTCGCCAGTCACGATTATCTTACTGCCATGCATTCAGCAATCAATCATCATTTTACTGCAAGCTTTGAAAATGATCCGCGCGCCACGCTAAAAATATTTAGCGGTTTATTAGTACAGGGCGACATCAATGAACGTGCGCTACTTAAAAAGATACGAGCGCTTATTGCTATTGAAGCCGTTAATGCCAACTGGTTACAAGCGTTACAGTTGCTGTCAGAGCTAGATAATCGCGCTGCCTTTACGGCGTTAACTCAACCAGGCTTACATTTATTAGGCGAAGCAGATGCACTGGTGCCCGCTAGTGCAGCCTTAGCTTTAAGCGCAGCAAATACTCAGCAAAAAATTATTCTATTGCCACAAACTTGTCATGCAGTGCATTGGAGTCAACCCGAAAAAGTTATGGAATACATTCAAGATTTTTTTCAATATCATCAGACGCCGTTAAATGGCTCTGATGATGTAGCAATGGCGCTTGACCCTATTGAAAAAAAACGCATCGCCCAATCGTTTAGCCGCGCTGCTCACACTTACGATTCGGTCGCCAAATTTCAACGCAACGTCGGCGAAAAATTATTGCACGCAATTGAGTGTAATCACACACACACAATTGTGCTTGATCTCGGCTGTGGGACGGGGTATTTCACCCGGCATCTGCAAGAAAAATTCTCGCAAGCAAAAATTATGGGATTGGATATCGCCGAAGGCATGCTATCCGTTGCGCAAGAAAAAAATACGGCAATAAATACTTGGCTGTGTGGCGATGCCGAAAAACTACCACTCGCAAATGCTAGCGTCGATGTTATTTTCTCTAGCCTTGCCTTGCAATGGTGCCATAATTTACCTGAATTATTTTCCGAGTTGAATCGCGTATTAAAGCCCGGCGGCACATTAATTTTTTCTACACTTGGCCCAGATACATTACATGAATTAAAAAGCGCATGGCAGCAGGTGGATAATTATGTTCACGTTAACCGTTTCAGGTCCTGCGAGGATGTCAAAAAATGCTTGCTGGAAAATAGTTTTTCACTCTCTCATTTTGAGCAGCAATTGTCAGCGCTGGAATTTGAAAAATTAGCCGACCTCACCCGCGAACTAAAATTCCTCGGAGCACATAATATTAATCGTGGACGAGCGGCAGGTTTGACGGGGCGAAAAAAAATTGCTGCTTTTAAAACCGCGTATGAAAGTTTCCGGCGCGATAATTTATTACCTGCAACCTATGATGTTTTTTATATTATCGCTGAAAAGCGGAGTCGTTATTAATGGCAAAAAAAGCGTTTTTTATTACCGGGACCGACACTAATGTGGGGAAAACTTTTATTTCCGTAGCGCTATTACTTGCTGCAAAAAATAGTGGCTTAACCACGGCGGCATTAAAACCTATAGCCGCCGGTTGCGAAAAAACTACCGCGGGTTTGCGCAATGATGATGCGCTTATATTACAGTCGGTTATTACACAAACATTAAGCTATGAGCAAATCAACCCTATTGCACTTGAAGCGGCGATTGCTCCACACCTTGCCGCACAACAGGAAAAGCGCACCTTGTCAGTTGATCGTTTGGCAGGATTTTGCCGTGGAGTTTTATCTTCGGCAGACTTTACAATTGTTGAAGGTGCGGGAGGTTGGCGAGTCCCCGTCAATCCACGCGAAACCATGGCAGATCTCGCTAAAAATTTACAACTACCGGTTATTCTAGTGGTAGGAATGCGTTTGGGATGTTTGAATCATGCACTCTTAACCTTCGAAACAATTGTTCGCGATGGTTTGCCAGTTGCGGGATGGATAGCAAATTGCGTGGATGCGGATATGCCCGCACTCCAAGAAAATATTGACAGTTTGCTCGCACGGTTGCCAGTACCATGTTTGGCTGTTGTGCCATTTTTATCCCAACAATCATCAACTGCAATATCTCCAACTGCAATAACAGAATATTTTAATGCGCTCGAACTAGAAAAAATCTTACGGTAATGAAAATTTAAAATGTCAAAAATAGCTATAGCAACAATAATTTTTCTCTTGTGGTTAGTCGCTGGTTGCGCTAACTTGCCAAGTGCAAATGCAATTCCCATAGCGAACACTAAACATATTATTTATTTTGTGTATCGTAAATGGCACACCAGCATTGTGCTCGACGCAGAACCACTTGCGACACAAAGCGTAAAATTGGCTGAAGATTTGCGCGGTGAAAAGTTTGCACGTATTGGTTGGGGTGACGGCGATTATTTTACGGGCAAAAGTAAAACCTGGGGCACTGCAGCCACTGCGTTGGTTGCCTCACATTATTCAGCACTACAGCTGTTAACTTACGGCGATGAGTTTTTAACTGAGATCCCCCCGGAAACAATTGTAGCTTTAGCGATTAGCGACGACGGATTACAACAACTAATCCATTACATCGATACCTCTATCGCAGTAGACGAAAAAAATAATGCCCTAAGATTACAAGCGCATGTTGCCGATACCGGCATATTTTTCCAAGCAACGGAGCACTACAGTTTCTTCAACAATTGCAATACCTGGAGTGGCCAGGCACTGCGATTAGCAGGGCTGCCGGTGGCGAATCGTTTGACTGCGCAAGGCGTTTTTGCACAGGCTCGAGAAATTTCCCGCATCCAGTCGCAAGCAGGCCTATTTCACAAGGCAATGCAGCCTTAGCCTCAGAAATGCATCAAGTGTTCTATATATCAGATTCTTAAACCGAACTTGTCTTAAAATCCCCCGTTAAAGCGGCAATGCAGCCTGTTTTTTGCACACATCTCAGCGTAAAATTAGTCTGTGTAAATTGTTTTTTCATTTTGCGAGACTTTTCTGTAAGGGGTGTAGTAATGGATATCGGCTCTGTAATCAATCAAGGCCTAACCGGCATGCAACTTAGCCAGACTGAAATGGCGCGCTCTGCGCAGCAGATTGCTGGAGCGGGAACCACGCAACGCGACAACCCTGAAAAAAATGATCTGGTTGAGCCACTGCTAAACCTCAAAGTGCAATCACATATCTTTGATGCTTCGGCAAAAGTTGTGGAAACTGCCAATGAAACTATTGGGACTCTTTTAAACATCAGAGCATGAGTTTCAATATCAATGCATGAGGCTTCCTTAGCCTAAGGTAACGTTTATATGATCGTTAATAGCTTTTCTTCCAGCAATGCGAATACCGTGGCGCCCTATGCGCCACTCGGTCGGCAGCCTGTTGGTCAGGAAAACAACGACCTCAAATCATCCAGCCTTAAAGCTTTAGAACAATCTGCGGCCCTTGCACGCAATGAAAATCACCGCGTACCGGATGGCCTCCCCGATAGAGAAAATCAACGGCCCGCAAACACCGACGGCCAGGCGCATGACGCGCAAACCGACAAACAAAAAGATCAACGCGCCCAAAGCGACGCTAAATCGGTTCAGAAAGACCAGTTAATTAAAGATCAGGTGAAAATTAGTACATTGTTAGCACTTGATCGCGAAGTTCGTGCCCATGAACATGCACACGCGGCAGTGGGCGGCCAGTATGCAGGCGCACCCACTTACCAGTTCGTCAAAGGGCCTGATGGCGTAAATTATGCGGTAGCCGGGGAAGTCTCTATTAGCACGAGCTCCGTACCCAACGATCCGGAAGCAACTATTAGAAAAGCGCAGCAAATCCGCGCCGCAGCTAATGCCCCTGCCAACCCATCAGGACAGGATAGAAGTGTGGCAGCAGCAGCGACTAATCTGGAAAATGATGCACGCATCGCACTTATCGATCAAAGAAATAGCGAAGTTCAAGCAAGGGAAAAATTAGCCGAAGAGCAAACAAAAGCTCAAAAAGCTGAAGAAGCAAAAATAAATGTTCAGGATGAACAATATCGCAATGAACAAAAACAAGAATTGGCGCAACAAGAAGCAGATGCTGCCCGCAGAAGCGCTGAGCGAGTTAACAGCTTTGCAAAAGCAGATAGCAAGACCATTAATATTAGCCGCCATTTGGTTGATATAGGTGTGGCAAAAGGATTGCCTACCTTAGGTAATTTTTTAAATCATCGCGTTTAAAAAAACAAATCTGGATGAACAAATTATTCAACACTGCCTGCAATGGTATTACGTACAATGAAAATGAGCTTAGATAGGTAATGGGCTGTTTTTCTACTGCATTCAATGAATTAGCAACTTTCACTTGACCGCTGCTGTGCCCATCCCTATAATGCGCGACCTCACTAGAGCTATCAGCTGATAGTGAGTTACGGACGCGGGGTGGAGCAGCTTGGTAGCTCGTCGGGCTCATAACCCGAAGGTCGTAGGTTCAAATCCTGCCCCCGCAACCAATTTTTATTTGCAGATGTTTTATCTGTAAATATAGCGAGAAATTAAAAACATTTATTTTAATTTTCGCGACAAGTTTTACTGACGCGGCCAACGTAGTCGCTCAGTTACTTAAAACCCCTTTATGGGGTTTTTTTATAGGCGTCACTTTTAGATGTGCCCTTAGCAGGTATTACTGCGTGATTTTGCAGTCTTATCTGCAAGATGTTTGAATGGGCCTTGTGCCCATTTTTGATTTTTGGGTCGGTATTTTTGTTAGATTTAAATTTATAAGTTTTAAATTCATAAGCTTTCAATTCACTGTTATTAAATTTGTAGTCTGTAGGTTTTAACGCATGGCATCCAAACAAGAACTTTTGCAAGAAATGATTGCACCTATCACCGCCTCTTTGGGCTGTGAGCTTTGGGGTTTGGAATATTTAACACAGGGGCGTTATACAACGCTGCGAATTTTTATTGATGGCCCCAATGGCGTATCTTTAGATGATTGTGAAAAAGTAAGCCGGCAAATTAGTGCAGTAATGGACGTAGAAGATCCTATTCAAGGTGAATACACCCTTGAAGTATCATCGCCAGGTATGGATCGCCCGCTTTACACATTTGCACACTACGCCCGCTATGTGGGCGAGACTGTAAATTTACGCTTAAGAATAGCGCGCGATGGCCGTCGTCGCTTTAAAGGTGTCATCCTTAAAGCTGAAAATAATGAAGTGTTAGTCGCCGTTGAAGGCAAAGAATATCTGTTCGCTGTGGACGCTATAGACAAAGCAAATATCGAGCCGCGTTTTGATAATATGGTGCCCCACGACGAGTTAAATGAAGAGTAATTTTTAAAAGTTTGTACCACCCGAACATGTATTTTGAAAATTAAAAATGCAACAAATGTTCGGCCACTCATTATCTGATCGTGAAGATTAGTTTGCGGAGTTAACAGAGGTTAAGAAATGGCAAAAGAGATTTTATTAGTCGCTGATGCGGTGTCTAACGAAAAAGGCGTCGACAAAGATTTAATTTTTCAAGCGATTGAAAGCGCCCTGTCCATGGCGACCAAGAAACGTTTTGACGAAGACTCAAGCATTGAAGTACTCATCAATCGTCAAACCGGCGATTATGAAACCTTTCGGATGTGGGAAGTTGTCGGCAATGATGTGATGGCCGAACTAGGCACGCAGCTCTATACCGATGAAGCCCTGGAGAAAGATCCAACGTTGAAGGTTGGCGATATCTGCCGCGAAAAAATTGCCAACGCTGATTTCGGTCGTATTGCAGCCCAGGCAGCCAAACAAGTTATTGTGCAAAAAGTTCGCGAAGCGGAACGCGCGCAAATGGTCGACGAATATCGCGACCGCATGGGCGAATTAATTAGCGGCACCGTAAAGAAAGTTACACGCGATAGTATTATTGTTGATCTCGGCAATAACGCTGAAGGCTTGTTGCCTCGCGATCAATTAATTGGTCGTGAAATTTTTCGAATGGGCGACCGTATTCGCACATTGTTACTCGAAGTGCGCAACGAAAGCCGTGGCCCACAATTATTTTTGAGCCGCTCTTGCCCGGAAATGCTGATCGAATTATTCAAAATTGAAGTGCCGGAAATCGCCGAAGACATCATCGAAATTAAAGGTGCAGCACGCGACCCAGGTTTGCGCGCGAAAATTGCAGTGAAAACCAATGATGGCCGTATTGACCCAGTAGGCGCTTGTGTTGGTATGCGCGGTTCACGTGTGCAAGCGGTATCTAATGAGCTCGGTGGTGAGCGTGTGGATATTGTCTTGTGGGACGATAACCCGGCGCAGTTTGTGATGAATGCCATGTCACCGGCAGAAATTGAATCAATCGTTGTCGATGAAGACGCGCGCTCGATGGATTTAGCAGTTAATGAAGATAACCTGGCAATGGCCATTGGTCGCGGTGGTCAAAACGTGCGTTTAGCGTGCGACTTAACCGGCTGGAATATCAATGTAATGAGCGTTGCCGATTGGAAAACCAAACAGCAAGCTGAATCTGGCAGTTACATCCAAGTGTTCATGAACGCTTTGGATGTTGATGAAGATGTAGCAGCGGTATTGGTTGAAGAAGGTTTCACCACGCTCGAAGAAGTGGCTTACGTGCCGCTTGAAGAGATGTTGGCGATTGACGGTTTTGATGAAGATATCGCTGAAGAATTACGTGCCCGCGCTAAAGATGCTCTCTTAACCCAGGCTTTGGCCTCTGAAGAGCGCATAGAAGGTGTTGCGCCAGCAGAAGATTTACTCACGATGGAAGGCATGGATCAAGCCTTGGCAATTACCTTTGCCAGCCGTGGAATTATTACGATGGAAGATTTAGCTGAGCAATCAGTTGATGATTTATTAGGTATCGAAGGCATTGACGCGTCACGCGCCGCTGCACTGATTATGAAAGCTCGTGAGCCTTGGTTTGCCTAGTTATTTAACAGCGCAAATATGCTAAAACACGAGATATTCCAGATGTGAGCCAAGAACTATCCTTGAGGAAAAACAATGGCAGAAGTAACAGTTAGCGACCTCGCCAAATCGGTAGGTGCACCGGTCGAACGATTGCTAAAACAAATGCAAGAAGCCGGCTTAAATCATAAGTCACAAGATGCGCGCGTTTCTGATGAAGAAAAGCAGCGCCTATTGGCATTTTTGAAAACCAGCCATGGCGAGTCTAACGCTGAGCCGAAAAAAATCACCTTACAGCGCAAAACCACCACCACCCTTAAAACCGGTACGGGAAGCACACGCAAAACGGTAAATGTAGAAGTGCGTAAAACGCGCACCTACGTAAAACGTGACGATGAAACGCCAGCTGACGCAGTAGATACCGATACTCACGTTGATGCAGCGATGGCTCATATCGCTAAACCTGCGGCTTTAGTTAGCGTTAAAGAGCCAGTTGATGCATCACCGGCAACGACTACTGAACCAGCTCCTGCGGTATCACATCGCGTTTCTTTTGCTGATGGTGTAGAAGAAAAACGACGTGCCGCAATTGAACGTCGGCAGGGTGAAGAATCTCAACTGAAAGCTGACCAACAAGCACGTGAAGATGCTAAACGTCAGCCCGCGCCAGCGCATACTTTAAAAAGACCTGAAGGCAGCCGAACTGATACAGCTCGCACTGATGCCGGTCGCACTGATCAAAAACCAGCAGCAAAAGAAGGTGCCAATGCACCCCGACCTGCTAACAGACCAAAACCAGCCGCAGTTGCTGCGCCTATAGATCTTGACGCTAAAGGTCACGGTCATGGCCATAAGAAGAGCCACAAACGTGATGACGATGCCGACTCTGGTGACGAAGCACGCGGCAAACGCGGTGCTGGCAAAACTGCCAAAAAAGGCGCGGCTGGTTCGAAGAAAGCACCTAAAATTGATTTGTTGGATTTCGTTGCCGAAGATGGTGAAGACAATGATGTATTAGCACGTCGTAGTCACTTACGCGCGCACCACAAAAAGACCAACAAACACGCCTTTAAAAAGCCGACCACTAAAATTGTTCATCAGGTCGATGTACCTGAAATGATTGTGGTTTCTGAACTGGCGCAACGCCTCACCGTTAAAGTCGGCGAGATTATTAAACGCCTGATGAAAATGGGTGTGATGGCGTCAATGAACGAAGCCATTGATCAAGACACAGCGGCTTTATTGGTTGAAGAAATGGGTCACGAAGCTAACTTGGTCCATGTCGATGCAATTGAACACGCGCTCGAAAAAGCCCTCGAAACCGAAGGTGACTTGGTACAACGCGCTCCTGTCGTAACCGTTATGGGTCACGTTGACCACGGTAAAACGTCGCTGCTCGATTATATTCGTGAAGCCAAAGTTGCCGCCGGCGAAGCTGGCGGTATCACGCAACACATTGGTGCTTATCGCGTTAAAACCAGCCGTGGCGAAATTACCTTTTTGGATACTCCCGGTCACGCCGCGTTTACCGCTATGCGTGCCCGTGGCGCCCAATGTACAGACGTGGTTATCCTTGTGGTTGCAGCGGATGACGGTGTAATGCCGCAAACCGAAGAAGCTATTTTGCATGCCCGCGCTGCTGGTGTACCTATAGTGGTTGCTATCAACAAATGTGATAAACCCAGCGCTGATATCGATCGCGTTAAAAACGAGTTAGTGGTGAAGGGTGTTATCCCGGAAAACTACGGTGGCGATACGCAATTTATCGAAGTATCTGCGCATACCGGCCAAGGTATTGATCAGTTACTTGAAGCAATTTCATTACAAGCAGAAGTACTCGAATTGCACGCTGTGACCAAAGCCGCCGCTAAGGGCGTGATCATTGAGTCACGTCTGGATAAAGGCCGCGGTGTAGTAGCAACTCTACTTGTGCAACAAGGTACTTTGCGTCAAGGCGACTTGATTCTGGCTGGCCAAAGCTATGGCCGCGTACGCTCAATGAGCGATGAACGCGGAATTCAAATTAAGGAAGCCGGCCCATCTACACCGGTAGAAATCCTTGGTTTGGATGCGGCACCTAGCGCCGGTGATGACTTCGTAGTCATGACTGACGAGCGTAAAGCCCGTGAAGTTGCTCAATTCCGCGCAGAAAAAGAACGTCAAGAGAAGTTGTCGCGCCATACAGCTGCCAAACTGGAAAATATGTTTGCCGGTATGGATGCAGGTCAGAAGAAAATCCTGACCGTCGTTGTGAAAGCAGATGTGCGTGGTTCGCTCGAAGCAATTCAGTCATCTTTGGCTGAAATCGGCAACGAAGAAGTACAAGTCAATGTGATTTCCTCCGGCGTCGGCGGCATCACTGAAAGCGACGTTAATCTTGCGATTACCACCGGCGCAATCGTAGTTGGCTTCAACGTTCGTGCTGATTCAACGACTCGCCGTATGGCTGAATCTGAAGGCGTGGATATTCGTTACTACAGCATTATTTATCAACTACTGGATGAGATCAAAGCGGCCCTAAGCGGTATGCTTGACCCTGAACGTATCGAAACTATCGTCGGTATTGCCAATGTACGCGAAGTATTTACTTCACCGAAATTTGGTCAAGTGGCTGGCTGTATGGTTATCGAAGGTACTGTTTATCGCAGCAAGCCTATCCGTGTATTGCGTGAAAACGTGGTAATTTTCCAAGGCGAACTGGAATCTTTACGTCGCTTTAAAGACGATGTTAACGATGTTCGCAACGGTGTGGAATGTGGTATCGGCGTGAAAAATTACGACGTGAAGGTCGGCGACCAGATCGAAGTTTATGAAGTCAAAGAGGTAGCGCGTAAGTTATAAAACTTGCGTAATACTCTGTGCCCCGACACTTAACCGTGTTCGGGGTTTTGTTATTTGTAGAGGCGCTACTTACTGTGCTTTACCTGATGTTTTGGGCGCAACAAACGGCGCCCTACGCTAGGTTTTTAGAGGTTTACGGCTAATGCCAAGAGAATTTACACGATCGGATCGCGTATCTGATGCTATTCAGCGGTTACTGGGGCAAATTATCCCGCGCGAAATCCGCGACCCGCGTATAGGTATGGTCAACATCAATGCGGTAACAGTGACCCGCGATATGGCGTATGCCAAAGTTTATATTACGTTTGTAGGCGCTGAGACCGAGGCTGAAAGTGTTGCCGCCGCATCAGTTTTGAATAAAGCATCAGGGTTTTTACGCACATTTATTGCTAAAGAACTCATTATGCGGTCGGTGCCCAAACTACAATTTATTTATGACAAAACGGCGATTCGCGGGCAGGAATTAACCTATTTAATTAACCGCGCTTTGGCCGAAGATAGTCAGCATGTGCATGACGATGAAGTTGGCGAATCCGATACTGGCGATCAACCTAATAGCGATAGTGACTCGGACAACGGTAAAGACTAATGGCGCGCAGAAAAGGTCGTCCCATTGACGGTGTATTGTTATTAAACAAACCTGCGGGCATGACCTCTAACCATGCTTTACAACGAGCCAAGCGTTTATTTTTTGTCGAAAAAGCCGGGCATACTGGTGCCCTTGACCCATTAGCAACCGGTGTTTTACCGCTTTGCTTTGGCGAGGCAACCAAGTTTTCACAGTTTTTACTCGATGCTGACAAGCGTTATCGCAGTACTTTTCGCTTGGGGCAAACAACCAATACTAGCGATGCCGATGGCGAAGTTACGAGCGAAGCATCTGCTGAAAGCATTACGCTTGCTCAGGTTGAGGAAGCATTGATTCCATTGACCGGTGCTATTTTGCAAGTGCCTTCGATGTTTTCGGCGCTCAAGCATCAAGGTCAGCCACTATACAAGATGGCGCGCCAAGGCATTGAAATTGAACGTGCACCGCGCCCTGTTACGGTCTACGCTATTGAAGTTTTAGCCTTTCGCGCTGGCGATGCCGCCGAAGTGGATGTCGATATTCGTTGCAGCAAAGGCACTTATATTCGCTCGATCGCTGAAGATTTAGGCTTTGCCTTGGGCTGTGGCGCTCATGTGAAAACCCTGCATCGCTCGGGTGCCGGTTTATTTGATGAAACACAATGCGTCAGCTTTGAGCAGCTTGAGCTGGAACATCAGCAAGCGAGTGCTTTAGGTGGCTATGTCGCACTGGATTCTCACCTGTTAAGTGCTGATGCGCCTCTAGCAACGCTACCCGCAATTCACTTGCCAGAATCGAGCGCGCACTATTTTCGCCTAGGCAACCCGGTGATGGATGCGCAGGCCTACCGTATTGCCGCACAAGGTGATATGGTGCGCGTCTTTTGTGCAGAATCCAATCAGACGCGGGCACAGTTTTTAGGTTTAGGTGAAATTACTGACGATGGTCGAGTAGCACCTAAACGCATTATTGCTAACCGCTCGGCGAACGAGCAGTAGCCTGCTAGCTACCTATTAGTTAGGCTTTAGCACAGAATTTATCGACCGGCTCTCTCAATTGAATAGTCCGTATCGATAAAAAGCAGTAGTGACATCATTCAATTGATAATCACTGCAACAACCCGGCTGTCAATATGCGCGGCTGTGGCTGTAAATTCATTGCATATTAACGAGGAAAATATCATGGCATTAAGTGCTGCTGAAAAAGCTGTTATCGTAAAAGAGTACCAACAAGCCGAAGGTGATACTGGTTCGCCCGAAGTTCAAGTAGCTTTGTTGACGATTAATATCAACAAACTGCAAGGACATTTTGCTGGCCATAAGGCTGACCACCACTCACGTCGTGGTTTGATTCGTATGGTTAACTCACGTCGTAAATTACTGGATTACTTGAAGGGTAAAGACTCTTCACGTTACACAGCATTGATCCAAAAACTAGGTCTGCGCCGTTAAGTTTGTTTTGTGCCCGCTTCGGCGGGCACTTTTATTGTTCATTGAAAGAAGTTCAATAGTAAAAAGTTCAAGAGCAAACAGCTCAATAGCAAAAATTTGAATGGATAGAATGCGGTAGTCGATGCTATCGCGCTGGCAGGAGGCACCAACTTTCGTATGTACGCTCAAAATGTCTATTACCAGATATTCATTGAACGATATTTTAAATGGCGCGTAAAAACTAACGCAAATAAAGGATAAAAGAGTGAATCCGATTATTAAGAAATTCCAATACGGCAACCAAACCGTAACCCTGGAAACTGGCCGCATAGCGCGTCAAGCTTCAGGTGCAGTCATGGTCACCATGGGCGAAGTCAGCGTACTTTGTACTGTTGTAGGTGCCAAATCAGCCAAAGCGGGTCAAGACTTCTTCCCGCTTTCTGTACATTATCAAGAAAAAGCTTATGCCGCTGGCCGTATTCCCGGTGGCTACTTCAAGCGTGAAGCGCGTCCGTCAGAAAAAGAAACCCTGACTTCACGTTTAATCGATCGCCCAATTCGCCCCTTGTTCCCGGAAGGTTTCCTTAACGAAGTGCAAGTCATTTGTACAGTTATGTCGACCGACAAAAAGAATGATCCGGATATAGCCGCGTTAATTGGTACATCTGCTGCTCTCGCTATTTCTGGCATTCCTTTCAATGGCCCAGTAGGCGCTGCGCGTGTTGCCTACACCCAACAAGAAGGCTACTTACTCAACCCAACGTTTGCCCAACTCGCCACATCTGAGCTGGACATGGTTGTTGCCGGCACTAAAGATGCGGTGTTAATGGTTGAATCAGAAGCAAAAGAGTTGCCTGAAGACATTATGCTCGGCGCAGTACTTTATGCTCACCAAGAAATGCAAGCCGTTGTTCAAGCTTGTGCTGAACTTGCACGTGATGCAGGCAAAGCGCGTTGGGATTGGAAGCCAGAAGCTGTCAATGTTGAACTTAAAGATGCGTTGAATAAAGGCTTTGGCGAGTCAATTGGTATGGCTTATCGCGTTACCGATAAAGCTAAGCGTTACGATCGTTTGGATCAATTGACCAAAGAAGCTGTAGCTGAATTGGCCAAAGAAGGTTCAGGCATTTCTACTGATGACGTGAAAGGTGCCTTCGGCGCGCTCGAATCTCACATAGTGCGCTCACGCATTGTGGCTGGCGAACCGCGTATTGATGGCCGCGACAACAAAACTGTACGCCCAATTCAAGTTGAAGTTGGCGTACTCGGCAAAGCTCACGGTTCTGCATTGTTTACCCGTGGCGAAACTCAAGCGTTAGTTATAGCGACTCTGGGCAACGCACGCGATGCACAAATCATCGATTCGCTGGAAGGCGAAAAGAAAGATTCGTTCATGCTGCACTACAACTTCCCTCCCTACTCTGTAGGTGAGTGTGGTCGTATGGGCTCAACGGGTCGTCGTGAAATCGGCCACGGCCGTTTAGCACGTCGCGGTGTTGCTGCAGTGCTTCCCGCTGCCGACAGCTTCCCTTACACCTTGCGTGTAGTGAGCGAAATTACTGAATCTAACGGTTCAAGCTCAATGGCCTCAGTGTGCGGTACCAGCTTGGCATTGATGGATGCAGGCGTTCCACTCAAAGCACCGGTTGCCGGTATTGCGATGGGCTTGGTTAAAGAGGCTAACGGTTTTGCAGTATTGACCGACATCCTCGGCGACGAAGATCACCTCGGCGATATGGACTTTAAAGTAGCGGGCACCAGCAGTGGTATCACCGCGCTACAAATGGACATCAAGATCGAAGGCATCACCGAAGAAATTATGGAAATCGCGCTGGAACAAGCATTAGCAGCACGTTTACACATTCTTGGTGAGATGAACAAAATTATGGCGGTATCGCGCACGGTAGTGAGCGAAAACGCACCACGTTTTGAAATCATCAAAATTCATCCTGATAAAATCCGCGATATCATTGGTAAAGGCGGCGCAACTATTCGCGCTATTACCGAAGAAACCAACTCATCAATTGATATTGACGATAACGGCGCAGTTAAAATTTATGCTGCCAACAATGAAGACCTACAAGCAGCTATCTTGCGCGTAATGGGTATTGTTGCAGAAGCCGAAATTGGCGCCATTTACGAAGGTACAGTTGTGCGTATCGTAGACTTTGGTGCATTCATCAACTTCCTTCCAGGAAAAGACGGCTTGGTACATATCTCTCAAATCGCCGACGAGCGCGTAAACAGCGTTGCCGATTATTTGAAAGAAGGCCAAATCGTACGCGTGAAATGTTTAGATGTAGATCAACGCGGCCGCATCAAACTCTCTATCAAAGAAGCAACGGCAGATGAGTCTGGTGTACCATCAACATCAGTAACAGAAACCTCAGACGAATAATTCTGAAAAGATTTATTCGCCAAAAAAAACCCGACTTGTTCGGGTTTTTTTTGGTTTAACCCGAGGAAAATTAGGATCAGAATGGAAACAAATAAAATTCAAAAAAATCTATCGGCAAAAAACTTAAAAAATATCTCTACAAGGAATAGCAGCATGCAAAAAAGTAATGGTGGTTTTTTAATCCTAGTTGTATTAATTATGTTTCTTTCCGCATGTGGTGGCGGTCATTCGCGAGCAGCTAAAGGTACTGCGAAAGAAGATACATTTCAGCTCGCACAAAGTGATTCACCATACAAAGCCGTTGTTGTTGATTGCCTTAGCATGGTTAATGATCAACCTAAAAATACTTGTCGATTATCCACCTTGCCGTTTATTGGGCAAATAGCCAATGCGCCGACTAAAGCAGATATTTTGGCGCAAACTATCGTTTCACATCCCTGGATGGCTACCCGTTTTGCACAAGTTCTGGATCAAATGCCAAACGATATTTTTAAACTTTTTAGGGGAGTAACGGGTGTAGTCATAGGCGCAAATATTCGCCCATCGCATTATACGTCCGACACAGGCGCCATTTATTTAGATCCTGTCGATTTGTGGTTAGATGCAGAAGAGCGTGCAACTATTTCTAAAACCGCAGATTTTCGTAGCGACTTTGGTAATGATTTAATATTTCGCACTGTATGGCGATATGTAAACGGCTCACAAAATGCCTGGAATTACTATCCACTGGATGGCGCAATTAGTAGCCGTTCAATTGCAGACATAGCACAGCCTATCGCTGATTTATTATTTCATGAATTGGCGCACGCGAACGATTTCATGCCGCCTGCATTATTGCCTACAATCAATACACAGCTAACTGCGCAAGCTCAAATCAATCGCAATGCAGCGGATTTAATCTCATCAGATTTAACGGCAAGAGCACCGCTGATGTCTGCTACCCAGTTTGCTTTAGCTGACGTAATGTTTTCCGGAAAAACCGCATCCACCGCCCAAAAAATGTTGACGGCAGAACAAGTGGGTTTAGATTTCGAACCTGATGGCGCAAATGATTCCTACAATTACACGTCTCAATATGAAGATACCGCTATGCTATTTGAAGAAGTGATGATGAAATACCATTTTAATATTGATCGTGAAATCGCATTTACTGACGCACCCTCAACGGCTAATGGCCCTTGCAGCCAATATGTAGTGCGCTGGGGAATGCGTAGCCGTGTTGGCAATGCGCTGGTGAAATCGCGCGCGGAAATTATTGTGCAACAAATCTTAGGCGTAAATGATGCATCTGTCTATTTTGCTAATCTTGCGTTACCAAGAAGCTTAGTAAAAGGTGTCGATTGGTGTAATAATCTTACGAGCGTGAGCACCAACAACAATGCCC
>JANYIO010000067.1 GCA_025362015.1 Gammaproteobacteria bacterium
AAAGGAACAAGCAATGAAACTTATTACTGCTGTTGTCAAACCTTTTAAATTAGACGATGTACGCACTGCCCTCTCTGAAGTAGGCGTGCAAGGTATGACCGTTACCGAAGTTAAAGGCTTTGGCCGCCAAAAAGGCCATACAGAATTGTACCGTGGCGCTGAATACGTGGTAGATTTTTTGCCTAAGGTAAAACTGGAATTGGCGGTAGATGATGCGATGGTCGAACAAGCGGTAGAAGCCATTAGTAAGGCAGCCCATACCGGTAAAATCGGCGATGGCAAAATTTTTATTACACCACTGGAAGAAATTATTCGTATTCGCACCGGTGAAACCGGGTCAGATGCAATCTAAAGTAAAACTGCAATTTCGAGCGCACAAAAAGTGCGCTTTTTTTATGTCTAAATTATAACCATTGAAGTGGCAATCGCATCTTTTAGTAACACTTCTGGATAAAAACCAAGCATAACAATAATGCTAACTAACTTGTTGAGCGACTTAATTGAATGCGATAAAAATTTTTGATGTAATACTCATTGCACCGGTGCTCACGCACAGTAGAATGAGTCAGATGCGGCCTGAATAAATGACCGGATTTATTTAGGCCCTTGACCTTAAGATAAAAAAAAATTAAATTTTTAAGTGTTAGGTGATGACGTTTTGTAAACTCTGAGCTATAAATTAGGCATGATCAGCTGCGTAAGTATTTCGCAATTGAGACCAAACGTAATAGTTAAAATGAAATGCAGGTGAAAAATATGAGTGTTGATCCCACAAGCGAAGACGACGATATTGAAGAACCTATCGATGATGACGAGGAAGAGGAGGTCGACGAAGAGCTGCCAAGCAGTGACGACGTCAGCTACTCCGTCAGCAGCAAGGTAGCAACTGAGGTTCTCGAAGACTTTAGCATTGCCTCACGCCAAAAAATTCGCGCCGAGTTAGAAGATCAAATGGCAGCCTTTTTAGCACGCGGCGGTAAGATAGATGAGGTGAAGCCCAATGTAACTGCTGATCCACCCAAAAAACCAGCCCCAGATTACGGCGGTCGCCCTATCTAGTTTTGCAAGACGGCTCTGCTTTGCGGAGCCACTCTGTTCTTTCCAGCAATACCCGTTGCTTATCCCTCGCGTAAAAGATTCTCGCCAATTTCACCTGCAAGCTGTGGGATTTGAATAAATTCCGCAAGGACTGACTTTACATGCTTATTGCTGGATTTTTGCCGCTTTGTGTGAGTAAAATGCCGCGTCTTTTATTTCTGCCCGCCATTTAAATTACGATGACAAATGCATATAAAGTGCGATTGAAGATTGTCGCATGGGCTACCACCTTACCCCCAACAGGAGCACTGACGAGTTGAGCGAGCCGCGCCCCCTGCTAACACTAAACAATTTATCCAAAACTTATGGCGACAACATTGTTTTGAATAATTTTAATCTCACTGTTTATGATGGTGAGTTTTTCACATTACTTGGCCCTTCAGGCTGCGGCAAAACAACTGTGCTCCGTATCATTGCCGGCTTGGAAGATGCGGACGTTGGCCAGATTCACTTAACCGGCCAAGAAATTAGCTCTCTGCCTGCAGAAAAGCGCCCGGTAAATACCGTGTTCCAAAGTTATGCATTATTTCCGCATATGAGCGTGTTCGAAAATGTCGCCTTCGGTTTAAAAATGAGTGGCGTAGCCAAAGATGAAATAAAATCACGCGTCATTGAAGCCTTGGAAATGGTACGTCTCAGCGATTTTCTGGATCGCAAACCTGCACAATTATCCGGCGGCCAACAACAGCGTGTTGCGATTGCACGCGCAGTAGTGAATCGGCCCAAATTATTATTACTCGACGAATCTTTATCCGCACTCGATTATAAATTGCGTCAGCAAATGCAAGTTGAATTGAAACGCTTACAACGCAAATTAGGCATAACGTTTGTGTACGTCACACACGATCAGGAAGAAGCCTTATCTATGTCAGATCGCGTGTTAGTCATGCATAAAGGCATAGTGCAACAGCTAGGTACTCCGCGCGAAATTTACGAGCAACCTGCTAATTTATTTGTCGCACGATTTATTGGCGAAATTAATCAGCTTGAAGGTGTTATCGTTGCAATTGACGGCAATCATCAATACGAAGTAAAAGTTGAAGGCATGCAATGGGCACTGCATGCCGAACACAATTTTATAGTAGGCGATAAAGTTAACGTTCTATTAAGGCCCGAAGATTTGCGCGTGGAATATATTGATGCGCCCCATGTCGACCAGGTTTTGGTAGGAACCATTGTTGAGCGCAATTACAAAGGTAAAACGTTGGACTCCATTATCCGTTTACCGTCTGGCGTAGAATTAATTACCAGCGAATTTTTTGATGAAGATGATCCTTCATTTGATTACAGCTTGAATCAAAGTGTCGCCGTAAAATGGGTTCCAGGCTGGGAAGTGGTAATGCCTTATGAAACACTTTAGCCAATTTCGTTTTTGGGCCATCGGGCTTGCCAGTGTGTGGCTAACTCTGTTTGTATTTATGCCTAATTTGCTGGTGGTCATCACCAGCTTTTTAACGCGCGATGTGATGGCCACCGCCAGCTTACCAATCAATAGCGATAGTTATTTACGCACTCTGGATCCGCTTTATTTGCAGGTCTTATGGGATTCATTATGCATGTCACTAGAAACAATGTTGGTGTGTTTAATTATCGGCTATCCCTTTGCTATGTGCATTGCTCAGCTACCCAAAAAATGGCAACCCATTATTTTATTTTTGGTGATTTTGCCTTTCTGGACCAATTCCCTGGTGCGCACTTATGCGCTGCAATTTTTATTGGGAAACCAGGGTGTCATTAACAATATCTTAGTAGGCCTGAATATTGTTGCAGAACCATTACAGTTGCTCTATACAAAATTTGCAGTGATTGTGGGGCTAAGTTATATCTGTATGCCATTTATGGTACTGCCGCTTTATTCTGCAATCGAAAAACTAGATGTCCGTTTGTACCAGGCGGCGCAAGATTTAGGCGCCGGTGCCTGGAGTCGCTTTTTACATATCACCATCCCGTTAACATCGCCGGGAATTATTGCTGGCTGTTTGATGGTTTTATTACCGGCGATGGGAATGTTTTATATTTCTGATTTGTTAGGAGGCGCAAAAAATTTATTATTGGGCAACGTTATCAAAACTCAATTTTTATTAGCGCGCGACTGGCCTTTTGGCTCAGCACTGAGTGTCATGTTAATTGTGTTACTCGGTTTTATGCTCTGGCTTTATTACAAGGCCGCCAACTTTGTGAACAAACAAGGAGGCATCAATGGCTCCGACTTTTAAAGGACTGAAGCTCATTCGCCTGAGCTATTTAGTTAGCATATTGGTTCTGCTGTATTTGCCCATTGCAGTGTTGGTAATTAATTCCTTTAATGCCTCAAAATATGGCATTCATTGGGCGGGATTTACCTGGAAGTGGTACATAAAATTATTTGCCAATGAAAGCATGATGCAGGCCGCAGGCCACTCTTTGTTGATTGCAGTAACTTCCGCCAGTATCGCAACCATTATTGGCACGCTCGCTGCTGTAGCTTTACATCGCTACCAATTTAAAGGCAAAGCAATTTTATCTTCAATGGTTTTTATCAGCATGCTCACACCAGAAATTGTGTTGGCGATTGCATTGTTAATTATTTTTATATTGGTAGGTATTCAATTAGGATTTTGGTCGCTATTACTTGGCCATATTACATTTTGTTTACCCTTCGTTATTGTGGCTGTGTATTCACGCTTAAAAGGTTTTGACATGAAAATGCTGGAAGCTGCACGCGACTTGGGTGCGACCGAAGGCAAAGTATTTATGAAAATAATTTTACCTCTTGCCTTACCTGCTGTCGCTGCTGGATGGCTATTAAGTTTTACACTGTCGCTAGATGATGTCATCGTAAGTGCGTTTGTAACGGGCCCCGGTTATGAAATTTTACCGTTGAAAGTTTATTCCATGGTACGTGTGGGCGTATCACCGGAAGTAAATTCAATCTCTACTGTTTTATTAATGGTTTCTTTAGTTATGGTTATTATTTCCCAACTTTTATTGCGCGAGGAAAAGTAAAATGAAAACGTGGCTAGCCTTTCTCATTGCTCCATTGCTGAGTGTTTTATTACTTGGTGGTTGCTCCAAACATGAAACACAAACACCCGCAAGCGATGCAAATACCACAACCGCGGCGACAGAAGCGCCAGCTACAGGTGAAAAGCAAAAATTAGTTATTTACAATTGGACTGAATATTTACCTGAAACCGTTCTGGACGCTTTCACCAAAGAAACCGGCATTGAAGTGGAATACGCCACTTACGAAAGCAATGAAGCTATGTATGCCAAATTAAAATTGTTAGATGGCAAAGGTTACGACATAGTTGTTCCTTCAACTTTCTATGTCGAGAAAATGCGCAAAGAAGGTTTATTGCAACCCATCAACAAAGCAGCGTTAAAAAATTACGCTAATTTGGATACGTTTGCATTGAACAAAGCGCACGACCCAGACAATCAATACAGCGTACCTTATTTATGGGGCACCACTGCCATTGCAATAAATGGTAAAGATGTAGATGCAAGCAAAATTAAAAAGTGGGCGGATTTGTGGAAGCCAGAATACAAAGGCAAAATTATGCTGATGGATGATGTGCGCGATAATTTCTATATCGGTCTTCGCGTGTGCGGCTTTAATGACAACAGCACCAATGAAACAGAAATAAAATGTGCCTACGAAAAATTAAAAACTTTAATGTCCAGCGTGAAAACGTTTAATTCAGATTCACCCAAAACTCCCTTTATTCAAGGCAATGTTAGCATTGGTGCGATCTGGAATGGCGAAGCTTACAAAGCGTCGCAAGAAATGGAAAATTTACAATATGTTTACCCGGAAGAAGGTGCAGTTTTATGGATCGACAGTTTTGTGATTCCTAAAGGTGCTGTTAACGTTGTCGCAGCACATAAATTTATCGACTTCATGCTGCGTGCAGAAAGCGGCAAAGCCTGTATAGAAGAGTTGGGTTATCCTGCACCAAACACCGCCGCAACGCTTTTACTGGATGAAAAACTACGCAACAATAAAATTGTATTTCCCAACAAAGAAGACATTGCGAAAGGCAGCATTCATACCGATGTGGGTGAGGCAGGTTTAATTTATTTAAAATATTGGGATCTGCTAAAAGCGGGTAAATAATTTTAGCTTTCGAGCTTCGAGTTACACAACGCCAGAGCAAAAACTCTGGCGTTTTTTTGCCATAAAATTAAATTAAGTTAAGCCAAGCTAAGTTAGCTTGAGTTAAAAGTTACGCCCGCACCAATCCTTCAAAATCAACATGGTTACTAGTTGCAGATGCGTCAATGAACACTAGACTAATAACAGGAAGCCCAAGGCTAAGTTGACCGAAGAGTTTATAACCCCTAATTTCTTAGACCCCTCCAGCCGAGAGTTTAAAAAATTTCCTTCCCTTAAGATTAATTCCCCATCACTAACACCAATAGTGAGGGCAATTCCGAAATGATTGTTTAGGCTGACGCAATATTCCATAACCCAGTGTAGCCCCTTAATGACCAAGTCGTTTTTTTGCAAGGTAATCGCAACACATCCGTACTTTTCATCGCATTCAGCCTGAGTTTATTTTTATGCAGTGACTTAACCTGGGCACTTGCACTTGCATCGCGATTCGATCTGGTTCCAGTGGGATTTAAGCTTACCATGTTGGAAAGCGTGTTCCTGTTGGTCTATGCGTTGTTCGGTGCTGCCGCCGCACACCCCAGCTCAAGCGAAATCACCAAGCCCATTTCTGAACGCGCACCAGGCGTTAGCCTGCTTTTATTAATTCTTCTCGCAATGACATCGCTGGTTCCTTCGGCTTTACTACTTTATCAAGCAGAAAGCGGCGCCGTTACCAATGGTGTTGCCATTAGTATTAGCTCAGGAGGATTGTTCCTCCTCGTCATTATTCGCGTGGTTGGGTTACTGCGCAAAGTAGAATTCCAGGCGGAGCAATTAAGCTTACTCTCACGCATCGACGAGCTCACCGGCCTATACAATCGACGCGCCTGGATGGATGAACTACAAATCGCCGTTGAACGCGCGCGCCGCGATAAAACACCGTTTTCTGTTGCGCTGATGGATCTTGATCATTTCAAAATATTCAACGATACCTTTGGCCATCAAGCGGGGGATAAATTATTGCGCGGAGTAGCCGATGGATGGATGGCGACCATTCGCATCCCCGACATTTTAGGCCGCTACGGCGGCGAAGAATTTATATTGATACTCCCTAACACCAATCTGGAAGACGCTGCCAATGTGCTTGAGCGATTGCGCCCAATGACACCGACCGGCCAAACTTTCTCATCCGGTTTGGCATTATGGGATAGAAGCGAAACCACCGAACGATTGCTATTGCGTATCGACCAGGCGCTCTACCGCGCTAAAGCACCAGGCCGCAATCGAACTGTTCTCGCTGAGATTGATACGAAATAAAAATAAATTGATGCAACTGTCAGTCGTCCATGCACGCCACACCTGGTTTAAGCCTTCTGTTTGCGTTGGGTTATGAATATCTTTCCACCAGGCGATTGGCCACCATTGCGTAATGGTCACAACCTTGACACCAATAATGTCCTTAGATAAAGATAACAATAAGCTGCTCAACAAAAACAGAAAAAATGGGCTTCTTGGCAAGCAATGAAAACATAAATAATTCGCCCACTTTTGATTTATAAAATAAGTTTAGGAAATTATTTTTTCCAAAATAAATTCACTGAACCTTATGAAATATTTTCTAAATTCCTGCACTATCTGTTTTTTGCTAACGCAATTTCAGGTGCAACATATTGCGCCCCCAAGGCTTCAGCTACCGCACGGCAAGTGTAAGAGTGTCGACAAACATTCAAACCATTGCGCAAATGAGCGCTGTCCAGCAATGCTTGGCGTGCACCTTTGCGGGCCAGCTCCATCACAAATGGCAAGGTGGCATTGGTAAGCGCCATAGTAGATGTACGTGCAACCGCACCGGGAATATTGGCAACGCAGTAGTGAATAATGCCATCCACAATATAGGTGGGGTTCTCATGTGTAGTCGCGTGGCTGGTTTCGAAACAACCGCCCTGATCAATTGCCACATCCACTAACACCGAACCTTTTTTCATTAGCGTCAACATTTCGCGAGTCACTAATTTTGGCGCAGCAGCACCAGGAATTAACACGGCACCAATTACCGCATCCGCCTCTTTCAATTGCGCTTCAATCGTCGTCGTATTTGAAAATAACGTTTTAATTCGTCCATTAAAATTTTCATCGATCATTTTTAAACGCGGTAAATTTTTATCAAGAACAGTCACATCGGCGCCCAAGCCCATCGCCATACGCGCCGCATTAATTCCCACCACGCCACCACCGAGCACCACCACTTTTGCCGGCTCCACATCGGGTACGCCGCCAAGCAAAACACCGCGACCACCTTGCGCTTTTTCCAAACAATGCGCCGCCGCTTGAATCGCCATTCTGCCTGCAACTTCACTCATAGGTGCCAACAACGGCAAGCCACCGAAAGCATCCGTCACCGTTTCATAAGCAATACAAGTAGCACCAGAAGCGAGTAATAATTTAGCTTGTTCGAGATCAGGCGCGAGATGCAGGTAGGCAAATAATATTTGGTCATAGCGCAAAAGTTTACATTCATCCGGCTGCGGTTCTTTCACCTTCACAATCATTTCTGCGCGCAAGAAAATTTCCGTTGCCGAAAGCGAAAGTGTTGCACCAGCACCAACATAATCCTGATCACTAAAACCTATGGCTTCACCACAACCACTTTGCACTAAAACTGAGTGTCCTGCCGTCACCAGCTCTTGCACTCCCGCAGGCGTCATACCCACGCGGTATTCGTGGTTTTTAATTTCCTTGGGAATTCCGATTAACATGATGTGTCTCCGAAATAGTTTATGACCTCAACATAAATTAGATTAAGCTTTTTTATTTTATGGGACTGAGCAACAGTAACACTATTTGATTTTAGACAAAGACATAGCATTATGAGAGCTGGTAGCTAATCCTCACAACACCATACCCTGCTTAAATCAATAACTTAAAACCACACCAAGCCACACAAAACCATTAAAGCCGTTTAAAAATGGTGATTTTTATGGTGACTATTATTTTTCTGTAGGCTTAAGCGCCAATTTCACTTTTATAGAGAAAACCATGCTAAAAAAAGGTCAATGTCGTCTGTTATGAAATATTCGAGGGTGATAGCATCCCGTCCGCTGTGTACAACGAATACGCAGTGATCACTTCTTACAATTTATTCAACGGACCTTGAGGAACTACCATGAAACAACTGCTTTGTTATTTATCCCTTTTGTGCGCACTTATATTTACTTACACAGTTCATGCGCAGACTATTACCGTCACTGTAACAGCGCCACCTTATAGTCCTGGGGCAGGCTCTGGATCTGGAATGGATGGCTATACGCCGACTGGCAGTGCTGTCGCTAACATGGGAAATAATGCCAGCTTTATTGCGGATAAAATAGCGGAGGCCAAAGCGCAGTGCTTAAATGATTCGATCACGAAATTTGCAGCTTGTTCAACATCAGTTAGTAATAACACAATGCATAACACCAGTGTATGTAACAACATGGGAGCCGGTGCCGCTGGGATTACCGCGTCAGTTACTTTGTGGGCTACTGCAGTAGGTTCGTCTGGCACACCCATAGTTGGAGCAGCTTTAGGAGCAGCTGTATTCACAATTACTGGGGCAATTGGAAGTTTTGCCTATTCACAATGTACTAGTATGGTTACAAAAATTAGCACAAACGGCGGTATAAAATGTACTGCAGACAAAGAATTGGCACAGGTGAAATGTAATGCAATACAGTAACGTAAATTTATGGTAACGCTAATTTAATCCATAAAAATAGGGCCAACGAGAAATTGTAATAAATTCCTTGTCAGCCCAATAAATGAACATGAAATAATTAGGAGCTTATATGACAGCCTCAACAAAACCTCGTTACTTATGGCTTACAATTGGTTTTATTGTATTAGGTTTAATGCTTATTTATGGATATGACCAATTTAAAATTAAGCCGGTAACATCAGCCTCTAATTTAATTGATCACACTCCGTTATCCGTATCCACCTCAGAGCCGTACAAAGAACCAATTCTAATACCAGAAAAACCTGAAGTTGAAGTTGTATCTGATAAGCCAGAAATTAAAAGCGTTGACTATTCGCGAAGCGAAGCTCTCACCACGGGTAGTTGGATGCAAAGAACAGGGCAGCTTACTCATCAAGAGCGAGCCGATTACGAAGATTATGACAACGAAACTTTAACGCGCTTGACAGAGACAGGCGATATAAAAGCTATGGATATTTTATCAGGCCGGTATATAGCTGCGGGTGAAAATGCAAAAGCTTTGTTTTATGCGAAAAAAGCAACCGTTTATGGCTCTATAGGCGCTATTACAAAGTTAAGCATTCTTGCCAGCCCTAACATATTGACACCGGAAAACGAAAGGCAAAGGAAATATATTGAGGCGCTCGCACTGACCAATATTATCGCGATGAGAGGTAACCCATTTTTAGCTGATTTGACGAAAAATCAAACAATGATGTCATACAATAGTGATTTCAAAAACTCTACAGCGCTAACAGCAGAAGATGAAGAGAATATAAAGAGCGTAGCCGTAGCTATTTTTAATAATATAAAACAAGAACGGCTGAAATTAGGTTTGGGTGAGTTTGAAGAGACACCAGCATCAGCTAAAAAATATATGGATGTGATAACCCAAAAATAATAACGAAGCGGTGCATTTGCTATCCACCCATTGCAGTGGCAAGTGTGATTTATTTATTTGATCTATCGGTGGTGAAACTGCAATAAACGAAATAGGGCCCCACCGCCGCAATAATTCTCCATGAGTCAATCCTTCTACATAGGGATATTGCTTTTATTCCAACTAGTGTAGCTATTCAGTATACTTGCGACGAAATTTTTCATTTCTCCACGCTTTAAACCTAATAACTAGCGAAATAAAAAGACCTAATCCACTTAAAACACACGCAGTTAATAAAACTAAAAAATATGAATTATCCATTTTTGGCATTACGTCAGGAAACTTAGTTAACAGTAATAGTGCCAAAAAACCAAAAAGGCAAATAAAAGAAAATCTTTCCAATAAACCCCAAAAACCCTTCAATTTCATTTTAATCTACTCATTGGATAACAGTTTTTTAAATAAATTCTGTGAACAAATACCGTGTTTTGTTTAAAGATCGCCACCGGTCAGAATAATAATTCATACTTATGAATTATTATTGGGTAAGTTTAAACAAAGTCCTGTTTTTTGTCCACGAACTATGCTGAACCATTTTTTTAAAGGCAATGTCCTTATAAAAAGCTGAGCGATAAAACTGTTCGGCTTTTTTTAACAGTTTACGCTTTTTATTTCTCTACTTAAAAACTATTTTTATTTCATCTACTGTTGGTGCTGAATTTACCTTCCATCTAATCGTTTTTATTCCTGCTGCGACCAACGCTTTGTCTTTTTTCTTGTCGGCTTCTATCCGGTCTGGCTTTTCGGAGTTTTGTCGTCAAGGCCCATCACAAGCCAAAGTTTGGGTAACCCGTCAGACAACAAAAACCAATAAAAATTTATCCCACGAGAGTAAGGGTGCTTTTAAGCTGAAAGGTGAATTAGCTCCGGCGAACCTTTCGCCAAAAATAGCTTATTAAGTTATCAGGATGGATTTTGAAAAAAGCAAAGGATAACCAACTAAATGACATTATTTTCGAGCAAAATCTTGCGCAAATTTTTTAAATAAACATACCGCCAGAAACTTCAATCCGCTGCGCATTTACCCAACGATTATTTTCTGAAAGCAGCGACGCCATCATGGGCCCAATATCATCGGCAACACCTGCGCGCCCGAGTGCAGCTTGTTCCGCTATGTGATCGTTCAGAGCTTTGTTCTCACGTACAGCACCGGCGCAACCTGTCGAAACGGGTGCGCATTTTTATGAATTGGTTGAGTGATGTGTTGAAATTTCATGTGCATTAAATAACGAGAAAATATTTTTTGACCAAAATAAAAGGTGCATCCCGTTAGGTGATGCGCCTTTTATTTATCGAGCAGCCATTAATAACAGTACAACATTTGTGATGTATTAAAGCAGTCTATCGAGTAAAGCTAATAAATTTAGCGGTAATCGTTTTACCCAACATCAATGCGTTTTGGTTAGGAGCATGCATAATATAAATAAATCGGAGAAGCTCAAACTGAGCTTCTCCGATTTATTTTAACATCTTTTATTGCTGCGCTTCTGTCACTATTAGCTACGCTTCGGCCACTAAATGTCGCGTGAAATCTGCTTTTTTCTAGCTCTACAATGACTTCAAAAATGCGGTCAGGTCTGCCTTTTCCTGATCGGTAAATTGAATGTTAAATTGTTTGTTATAAAACGCTACCACGTCGTCGATGGTATTGGCGGAGCCATTATGAAAGTAGGGTGCACGTGTAGAAAGGCCGCGCAAAACCGGTGCTTTAAAGCGGCCAATATCTTGCCATAAGCCGCTTGTCATCGCCAAACCAGGATCTTGCGTCTCGACAACTTCACCCGTTGTTTTATTTTGCAAGGAATACAAAGGCATGTCTGCAGTCCGCGTCTTGGCATCTGCTGTTCCGATATTAAAACCGTGAGGCTCGGACAGATTACCGACATTGGGTGTGCTGTGACATGTGCTGCAAGTAAGAAAAGAAAAATTAAGCGATTCCGTCCCAGGCACCACAGCTACAATATCTATTTGCCTGATATGAAAAAGTGCCTGTCCACGAGTGATGGATTCACGGGCATCAATGACTTTTTTATCGCTAGCGCTAGCATCAGCAATCCAATTGTCGAAGAGACTAAAATTAAAGGGAGTGAAGGTGGTTTTAAAAATATCATTCAGCGCAAACGAAAAATTTTCAGTGGATAGTGCAAGTGCACCGCCAGTTCCATCAGCAGCAAATAGTACGCCGGCTGCATGGTCGACTTGCTGGGCGACAAATAATGATTTTTCAAATGCGACAATTTCATTTTGATCGCTGATACTCAAATCCGACTGTGCTTGAGCATGCCCCTTAGTAGCATTGTTAGCTTGACGCGCCAGATCAGCATCCACTGGTGCGAAGCAACCGTTCCGCGAGCAAATAGTTGAACTGTTGTCTTCCAATGTTTCACGTCCATCCCACATCACATCCGTCACGAATTTCAAGTTTGCACTGGGTAAAGGGCGACGAAATAACGATAACTCATCGGCACTGGCAAAATGATAAGGATCGTCAACGCCTACCAATACAAATTCAGCGGAATGCGGCATTTTTAAGCCAATACGAAATAAACCTTTACTCAATAACATACTGTAGGCAGCAGTCTTTTCCTCCAGAGTACCTACCGGAGCATTGGGAGAATTGGCACCATCGAGAAGTTGAAATACCGGATCAGTACCCTCCGTATCCACAAATAATTTCTGTAAACTTTTCGCGCGAATCGAAAAGCCATCTTCTTGTTTATGGCAACTCGCACAGGTTCTGCCATTGCCAAACGATTTAAAGAAAGGCCCATTGGGATCTATCGCACCGGCAGTGCTATAACTGCGGGCAAATCCATTTTCATTGGGGAAAATTCCCGCTTCCACATCCGTCTGAACGACTTGATTCGCGTCGGGATACAAGCCGTGCTCATTGGGGAAAACCGCCAGTGGTGACGTTGAAGATGCCGCGGTTGATGCTACGGGAGTAATAGATGATGTCGCTCCTCCAGACCCACCGCCACTACCACATGCAGCCAAAGACATAATGACCGCAATGAACGATACCCTAAGAAATTTCATATCTCTCTCTAATGATGCAACAGTGTGAAAATATCTGGAATAAGAATGCGCTAAGGCATTTATCTAAAATCCTGAGATAATGATTATTTAGGCGCCATCACTCATAGTACTAGCAAACTGATTATTTTTCTCAAACACTAGTGTTTCATTCAATTACCTTGTCCGCATGTGCCAAACGACATATGAGAGCTCTATGACTTTCGGCATACGTTGTTAAATAATAAATCGACAAAGACAGCAGCGGAGTGAAGTAGAGTCGCGAACTTAACATTTTCGCAATACGTAGATTCCATTTCCATTATTCGTTTTAATAGATTTTACTTTAGAGCAAAAAACATTTTTTTATCAACTAGTACTCACGTCACGGCCGAAACATACTAAAAATATAACATGCAAAATTAATTATTAACCACCAATACACACCTCCCTGAGCAAACCAAATCATATATAAAAAAAAATATACGCATCACCCTGCTGTGCAAAAAAATCTTTTTCCGGCATGACCACTATCCTGCAATAGCTATAACCCTCTCCGCTTTATTTTTATGTTTCGCAATGACCCTATTTTTCGCTCAAATGGCTCTTGCTTCCTCTTGCTACAACGGTAGTTTACTTAGTTTTTGTAATGAATCAAAAGTAAAAAATTTAAACTCCTATCCTTTGAATATGATTATCGCAACTGAATCAGATATAGAAAACTTATTGTATATTGAGAGAAGTATTCTTCTGAAAATGGTTCAGCTAGCTCACCCGCCCTTTTCAGCCTGCATCAAAAGAAGAATCAAATTCGAAGCCTACCACCGGGCCCTAACCTAAATAGATAGCACTTTTAGCTTCCATGTAGTCACCACCCTATTGACATAAATTTGTCATATGGCGCTTAAATAATCCGCATGTAATTAACTCTTTATTTGTTCACCTTAAATATTTAACTCAAACCAATTACGCGTTTATATTTGCGATAAGTAGGACGACTTATTTTTTAAATGCCTCCAGTATCTGCGCGCGCGTCATTTTTTTAATCGCGCACACAAACAACTAAAACCGTGCATCGAATAATAAAGTCCCCCACCATATCACTGAGGATTCACTATGAAATTACTACAGATATTCCCCTCTCGATTTATAAAAGTCTATTTCGTTGTGATTACTACATTATTATTTTTAAACTGCAGTACGCTAAATGCTGCAAGCACCATGCTTTATGTGGCTGACACCGACTTTGTCTTTGGCAAAGGCACTGCCACCGCCTATGACCCAAGCAGCAATGGCAATGCCACACCACTCTTAACACTCAATCAACGAAACGAAGTATTTTCACTAGCATTTGATTCCACACTTCGTCTTTATACACAAGGCTACTTAAGCGAGGCGCTCATTCACATTTACCCACCAAATTCTTTCGGCTTAGCCACACCAGAACTAACCGCTTCTGGAGGTGAAAATGACGCCACCGGAATAGCAGTAGATTCCAAAGGCTATTTTTATAAACTGACTGGAAGTAATGCTGGCGGTACTGAGATAAATGTTTATAGCCCTAATACCATACTCCCTTTTCTTAGGGTTCCGTTAGACTTTATGGCAGATGGCATCACCGTGGATGGCGATGACAATGTGATTATTTCCGCGTGGGATCGTATTTTTTTACCCGAAGCCACTCGGACAGCGATAATTGTTTACCCGCCCCAACTAAGCAGCACAACGCCAATTCGCATCATTGCAGGTGCAAATACCGGCCTACATGAGCCTTTAGGTTTCAAATTAGCTTATTCAAAATTAAGTGGGCGCTTATACGCCGGCGTCGGCAATAAAGTATTTGTATTTGATGTTCATGCTGATGGCGACACAGCACCACTTCGAACCATTAGTGGTGCTGCAACCGGCTTAAGAACATTTATGCGCGGCTTAGCGGCTAACCCAGTAACGGGCGAAATTTTTGTGCTCACGAGCGGAACTACGGACACGTTACCGGAAGGATCTGGCATTACGGTTTACCCACGATTAGCCAATGGCAATACCGCACCGATCAGAACCATCACCGGTAAGTTTGATAACAGTAACAGTATCGCTTTCACGCCACCTGCGTCAGTTTCAATCAATGCCGGCGGCACCGCAGCTACCAATTTTACTGCTGACAGTAATTATACCGGTGGCGGTGTTGTCACCTGGGTCGACACGGTAGATACCTCTGCACTCATCGGAATAGTGCCTGCACAAAGCGTGTTGCGCAGTGATCGCGAAGGGAACTTCACTTACAAATTCACCGGTTTTGCACCCAGCAGTTATCACGCAGTCACCGTTTATTTTGTTGAAAATTATTTTACGGCGCCCGGCAAACGCATTTTTACCGTGTACGCAAACGGCGCACCTCTGGCGTATGATCTCGATGTATTTGCTGAAGCTGGCGCGCGCTTTAAAGCGATACAACGCACCATGATTGTACCGGCAACCGGTAATGGTGAAATATTTATTCAACAACTTCCAACGAAAGACCAATCTAAAATTGGCGCGATTGTTATTAATTAAAAGACCTCCCTGGTTTATGCCAACACATTACTAATCCAGGAAGTGTTGGCGCGTGAATGCATGATGTGCGATGGCGGGCTTGATCCACACCACTTATTTATTACTATATAAATCCTTATGGACGAATTGAACTTGACATGAGACGCATTGAACTGGATATGCAGCGCCGCCTACAGCAAGCGGCGCAATTTTTTAAATAATGATTAACAATGATTTATGTCGTATATTGTAGCGGCGTTAAGTTCACTAAGGCTTCAAATCAGAAAGCCGTTAAAAAACTTTTGGAAAACACATTTTAGTGCAGGAGACAAATGCTAGCTTTGTATACTACAGATAAGTATTATTTTATCACTCTAAATGAAGAACCTTAAAATAGGAGTTAGAAAATACCTGTTTCGCCAATTTGTAACTCTAATTGGCCTTCAGCTCCAATTCAGATTGAGTGATTACAATGTATCCAACCAGTAACTAAAAAAATTTATTATGTTTTTAGGCGTGCAAACTGGTAGCTTATCGTTATTTTAATTTACGTGTTTCAATTAACTTATACTATTGAGTGAACTATATGAAAAAGAATATCTTTAATGCACTGCTAATTTCTACTGTTTTAGCATCCACATTTTCCTTAGCTGCGCTTGCAGAAACGACTGAGGCAGCCGTGGATAAAGTTCAAGATGACAATGCGAAAATTCATCATGAGAACAAAACCATTAATAAAGATGAAAAAGTCATTGCCAACGACAAAAAAGAATTAAACCAAGAGGTTAAAGAACGTAATAGTCTTCAAGCAAAAGAGAATGCAGAAATTAAAGAAGGCGACTATACCGATGCAAAAAAGTTAGACACAAAACGTGCGCATGAACAGAAAGAGGTTAATCAAGACAAAAGCGACTTGACGAAACATAAAACCACTTTAGCGAAAGACAAAAGGAAAAGAAGACACACAGTCCAACAGCGCAATAACGATGCATCAAAAATTAAATAACCATTCCAATCAATTTTGAAAATGCTTAACCACCTGACATGACTGATGACAGGGAAACCATGGGCTTAGGATGAGCCCCTGTTTTCAGGACTATGATTTTCACAATGCTACGGCTACCCTAATTGATGGGCTCGATAAAAAACCTGCAGAAACTTGCAGGTTTTTTTATTTAATAGAGTGGTTAATGTAATCTCGGAACATTTACTGAGTGAATGTCGTCGGATGATATTTTTGAGCGAAAGAAAAGATATTGAAAAAAAATGAATGGCTACGGTAACGCTAAAATTTAATTTTTTAGGCTAAAGCTCACGAAGCAGATAAGACTACTACCTGCTTCGTGAGTTTATTTCAGATGTTATTTACCTTTTCAATTACTGCGTAAAAAAGTTATGCCGTTAAGGCCGTGTTGTAACTTTAAAATCAGCGGTCACACCTCCAATCGATAGAGTTGCTGAATGCGTATTGGCCAATTGAGAGCCCGTTGATAACGTCATTCTCACTTGGTCGTTGTTTGAAACTGTGCCTGACTCCGCAATGAAGGGGCCATTGTTAATAGAATAAGTTGCAGTTTCATTGGCGTTGATAATCGCGATGCTGGTGGGGGCATCAATGCCTTTTACGATAATCGTGTTTGAAATAATATCAGTGAAAGGCTCTACTCCTGTGACTGGGGTAAATGAAAATGCATCAGGTACAAGATCTTGCCTTTGCCTCAAATACATTCAGCTCATTTAAAGTATTCACAACGCGCGCTGTTAAACTTTGGGTATAGGCCTGTGGTTTAACCAGCGTTAAACCATTCGTCAGACTAAAACCGGTGGATGAAATTGTTGCCGAAGCCGTTGCCAATCCAGGGCTTGTTGCAGTGAGTGTAAAGGTCCCAGCATTTCTGGTTGAGCGTACAAACACACGGTTAATACCATTTTCAGTTTGAATATAATTTTGGAAAATACTGCCTTGAATTCCACTGTTATATCCGCCCAGAAAATTAGCTGCACCACTAAAAGTAAATGTCACTTTGTATTCTTGTGTCGGTACGCGGAGGCCATGGCATCGATAGTTTCAACATCAAACATAGCGATGCCTGAACCATCGGCGATAAAACCTTGCGGACCTACAACAGGTGTTAAGCGAAGCTTGGTTGCGGCGCCGGTAGTAACAATTTCATATTCAGCGGTTTTGGAGTAGGGCTAGAGGATTTCCGAGCCATTTACACATTAACCAACCACTAAAACAAAAACGCTGAAGAGAAAAGGGGAATATAATCTGTTACTGAAGGGCGCACCAGCACAAATTTGAGCTAAATTCCATATTGGTTTTCGGTTCTGTTTTCAAAATGCAAGTTTTGAAGAATAAATGAACTTCGTATTTCACATGCTTTAACTGACTTTTCCAAGTCTTTAAACCACGACCAGAGTTCTGGCGGTTTATTGTTGCCTACTGGATGAGAAAAACAATTTTCAGTTAAAAAAACGTAGCTAATAAAATTATTGATTTCATATAAGGCGGATTCAACCGCGAAGTGCATAACTGTTTAAGCAGCTAAAGCCGCCATTTCTTTTTGCATTAAAGCAGCGGGCGTTTTGAATGACAATGTTTTTCTGGGTCGATTGTTTAATTGATCGACTGATTTTTTTACTGCT